>JAOZKX010000195.1 GCA_029935135.1 Desulfocapsa sp. | reverse complement strand
ACGGGGGTGGGGACAAACCCGATTCTATCCTGGGTGGCAGAGCATTTTCCTGAAGTTTGCAGGGAAATACAACCGACACAGCGCGCGTTACAAACAGGAGAGGTTGGCAGAGGAGCCTCCCAGCGGCCAAGAAAATAGTTTCTGGCTGCAGGGCATGCGTATGTCAAACAGCACTTGCCAAGATGTTGTACCAGACGATTGTGTTTATACTCTTTGAGTTTATTCCTGGTTTTTTTATCAATTCGCTCCTGATCAAACTGAGAAAAATCCTGTCTGATATCTGCGTCACTGCGAAAGGCTGTTGTCCAGAAACGATCATCATACCAGCCGACAGCCGTATAAGCAAAAAGGGGAAGGCGAATTGCGTGTTCCTGTGTCTGGTAAGCGCTGTTTAGAATGGCAGTATGGGCCGGAGACATAAATGCGGAAACTGCCTGGATACGCTTGCCAGGGGAAAACGGATCGCTCTCAAGAAGGAGTGGTTCGTGACTATCTGGGTCATAGCCGATTGGCAGGCGATCCTGAAGGACAAAAAGCTCACTTCCTTCGGGAAGGGGAATAAAGTCTTTTCTATCAGGAAGCAGGAATTCGTTAGCGCTCATTCCTGCCATAAGAAGTGAGGGGAAATCAGTAATATTGCCCTCGCTATCAGCATAGACAAGAGTAGGTTGTCCAGCAGGATGAATATGCTTGCTCACTGAATTGTTCTTTGTTGATGGTTCCTAAAAAACATTGTTGCCCGTTATTGAGGACGAAGAATCTTAAAGATGGAGTCCACAGCTCTATATATATCAATATCATCCCCAAAGACATCTTCAATGGAAGGATGATTGATGATATCTTCTATAATGTATTGAGTCACATAGAGGCTGAGGATATTAGGATCCTGAATGAGGGTTCTGATAGGAGCCACTTTCATCTGAATATCAAACTCTTCCATATCAGGAAGCTGTTGCAACAGACTGGAAAATGTTTCCTGAAGGGCGGCTACAGAATCAGTCTCTATCACATTTCTATCAACAAGTCGCTGGACCAGTCGAACAGAGAATTCACTCGAATTTTCCCTGGCTTTTCTCAGGATAAAGCGCCGTTCCTGCTCTCTTTTCCTGTCGATTTTACGAATAGTTTTATCTGTAGTTCTGGTTGCACTTATATGAGCTTTTGCCATTGTATACTCCTGTGGACTTTCTTAGTCAGGATAAGCGGGAAAATAAAATTACATAAATCCCTATTTGATTAAAATCTACTGCATATGGGTAAATCTTTAAATAAAAAAAACAAGAGTTTTATCCTGATATTACAAATTGGAATCATACAATTTGGCAAATCCTGACATTTGCTCCTTTACGCTCCCTGAAAGTTTGATGTCATATTTTTGTAAATATTCAGCAGCCATGCGATGGGTGTTGAATATTGGGATATTTAAACAGAGATTCATAATAGCTTTATCCAGAAAAGCGGAGTTGGTATCTTTTTCATAAAATTCCTTTAATACCAGCGGGAGCGTTTTATAGAAAGAATCAGAATCTTCTGCATAAAGTAACTCGTCAGGAGACTCGCTCAGGTTAGCTTCTGCCACTGGCCCTTCGTGGCCAAATTTCCACCCTGTCTGTCCTTCATGGTACCCTTCTACCCACCAGCCATCCATTATTGAAAGATTGGGAACGCCGTTTAGTGCAGCTTTCATACCGCTAGTACCAGAGGCTTCCAGGGGACGTTTTGGATTGTTTAGCCATATATGAACACCAGCGACGAGAATTTTTGCAAGATTCATGTCGTAGTTGGGGATAAAAATGAGATTAGCCAGACCATTGCTTTTATTGTGCAGTTCCTCCTGGTAATCAAGAATCAGTTTGATAACAGATTTACCTGGTTCATCAGCGGGATGGGCTTTTCCTGAAAAGAGGAAATTAACCGGCCAATTATTCTCTACAATGATGGAACAGAGCGTGTCCATATTATCAAAGATAAGATCTGCACGTTTGTAGGTGGAGAAGCGTCTGGCAAAACCGATGGTGAAAACAGATGGATCAAGCTGAGTATCGGTGTCGATCATTGTGGAAAAAAAGTTTGGAGGATCGATCCAGGTTGAAGTCATTTGTTTGCGGTGATTGAGGAGCATTGCATTGACATAGTCGTATAGTATTCTTGAATCTTCCTCCCATGCACGACGAAGATATGTACGAAATCGACTGTTATCTTTAAGATCTTGTACATTTACAAAGACTCCGGGATCCTCTCTCCAGTTTTTGAGTTGGCTAAAAGCATCAAAGGCTTCAGCTCTGGCATCACTGATCCAAGTGAGATGGTGCACGCCATTTGTAATGGCTGTGATCTTGTCAGCGGAGTGGGGGAATTGCTTGTGGGTAACATCTCTGTGCAGCCTGCTCACACTGTTTGCCGTCCTGTTGACCCTCATGGCAAAGTTGGTAAAATTATAAGTATGGGGTGAATCGTCATCACGGGCCAGTAATTCGAGAAGATGACGACAGGATTTGTGGCTCATTCCGGCATAGACAGATTTGTCGAAACGGTCATGCCCGGCTTTTACAGGAGTATGGATGGTGTAGACCAGTCTTTGGGAAACAGTTGCGGCTGCAGCCAAAATCTCTTCTTCACTGGCCTGGGCAATATCAGTGATACGCAAGTTTTCATGGAGTTCTTCAGCAATCAATTGCAGTGCAACCACCACGCCATGTTGTTCATTAAGGTGCAGGGTATGAGAGGTTATTCCAATGGCTTGAAGAACTGGGATAATTCCAGGTCCCAGCATTCGTCTCTGCATGGCCTTTATAAAGGATGATTGGGAGTTATACAGCTGGCCGGCAGCTTCACGGATGGGTGGTGGATTGATGTCCAGTGAAAAATCAAGCAGGAATTCTGGAATAAAAAAATCAAGGGAATGATTGACTTCCATTTTCATCCATACCTGAGCAGTTGCCATGGTCTCTTGATCATATTCATTAAAAAATGGTATCTGGATTTGCAGTGGTTCACCTGGGAGGTCTGGATCTTTAAGCAGATACAGTCCTGGGGTCTGTTCCGGATTCCAGTTTACAGTCTGAGATATCTGTCCGACTTTTGAATCAACGATTTGGGAAAAATAGCCGTGCCTGTAAAGTAGACTGACTGCTACAACAGGTATCCGGCAATCTGCAAAACTTTTCAGGGTATCACCTGCAAGCACTCCTAATCCTCCTCCATAGCATGGTATTTTTTCAGGGCCCTGGAGAACTTTTTTGATGAACTTCTTCAGGGTTGCGTCCATACTGTCAGTCTTCTCAAGATCAACCAGCGTATCTTTTATGGGATGGAAAACATCGGGGTCAGCACCAATTTCCATGGAAATATATACGACAGAGTTCCCATCTGGAGAGGTCAGGTTTTCCCAGACCTTATCCAAAACAGTCTGTGGTACACCAAAAAAGGTACCGAAACGATTTTTTGAAATCAGGCTGTGAGGATCGAGTTCGCTGTCGTTAAGTAAGGTTGGTTGCATGATAATGGCTAAGAAGTGAAGAGTTGATGGTGTTTGCAGGGAATGCCTTCTTCCTGCAATAATAAATTTCTTGTCTATTTAGAGCTGTCGGCAATATTTTTCAAGCATAAATCGTTATAGATGGTAAAATCAGCCCTTGATAAGGATATTTGTTCCTTATATCAATGACTGGAAAATGCCTGGTGTTTTCTCGACTCAAAAAGTACACTGAGAAAATTGCTTTTAGGGATATTTAGAACCGTGAACACAATCATGTTACTCGAAGATGTGTTGACTTGTCCATAGGAGGATAGCATGAAGAACAGAATTGGTATGTATCCGATAATTCTTATTGTCGGTGGCTTGTTATGTTTTGCCGGTTGTTCCAGTAAGAAAGAGCAAAGTCCTGTTCCTGTTTCACCAGAAAATCCAGCTGCTATAGGACAACCGGAATCTCTTGAGTCACAGGCCACAACTATAATGGAAGGCCGAACCACAGGTCCGATGTTACCCGTGTATTTTGATTTTGATGATTTCTCCATCCGCAGTGACCAGCGTCCAAGAATTGCCTTGAACGCCGATTATCTAAAGGACAATGCTGAAATTAAAATAAGAGTAGAAGGGAATTGTGATCAAAAGGGAACCCTGGAATATAATCTTGCCCTTGGCGAGAAACGAGCTTTAAGTGCTAAGAAATTCCTTGTGCATCTAGGTATCTCTGCCGATCGTATTACCACCGTGAGTTTTGGAGAAGAGAAGATTCTGCTCCATGGACATGATGAAATGGTTCGCGCTCAGAATCGCCGTGATGATTTTGTTGTGGAATAAAAAATTTGACCCTGGTTATCTGAACAAAGTAAGGATGAGTGCCTTTAAAAAACTAATTACAGGGTGCTAAATTGATTTTGGCAGTTAATGTATTGAATAATGATTCGATTGGAATTATATACTCTAACGATCATTAAGATTGATTGCTGCAAAGATAACAAATTATTTAAATTTATAAATTAACTGGAGAATGATTGATGTTGAAACGAATCTCGCTGGTCGTATGTTTTGTAGTTCTTGCCTCTTTTACTTTTGGAGACAAAGTTGTTCAGGCTGAAGTACAGAAAATTGGAGTCATGAACATTCAGAAAGTTCTGGTCGAATCTACTGCCGGTAAAAAGGCAAAGATTGTTTTTGAAAAAAGAATGGAAGAGTTGCAGAAAAAATTTACAGGGGAGCAGGAATCACTTGTAGGTCTGCAGCAGGAAATTGAAAAGAAGAGTTCTGCCTGGAGTGATGAAAAGAAAGGTGAGAAAATTCGTGAACTGCAGAAGAAACAGCGTGATCTGCAGGTGAAAAGCGAAGATGCTCAGATTGAGCTGAAACAATTGCAGGATAAGGAACTTGAGCCAATCCTGAAAATGCTACAGACCGTTGTTAACAGTTATGGACAGAAAAATGGATATTCCATGATTCTTGATTCCAAGGTCGGTGTACTGTATGCAAACGATGGTGTGGATATCAGTGATGAAGTAAAAAAAGAACTTGATAAACGAATGAAATAAGAGCGCCTGCTTTTCATATCGCTTTTCTTTAACGATGTAAAAGGATTACCTTT
>JAOZKX010000194.1 GCA_029935135.1 Desulfocapsa sp. | reverse complement strand
TCTTCAGTAAGAGACACCTGTCTAGATTTCTCATCTACATTGTAGTGTTCTTCCTTTACAAAATTGAACATGATTGTATCAACTGACTGATACATTTCCGTTGAAATATCAGCAGCACCTGAGATAATGAGTGGAGTTCGAGCCTCATCAATAAGAATAGAATCCACCTCATCCACTATGGCAAAATTGAAGCCGCGCTGACAAAAGTCAGCCATTTCAAACTTCATATTGTCGCGTAAATAGTCAAAACCAAATTCATTATTGGTTCCGTAGGTGACATCAGCAGTGTATGCCTCCCGCCTCTGTTCATCCTGCATGTCATGCACAATTTTTCCGACATTCATGCCAAGAAAGTTGTACACCTTGCCCATCCAGTCGGCATCACGAGATGCCAGGTAATCATTGACAGTTACAAGGTGCACTCCTTTACCTGCCAAGGCATTAAGGTATACCGGTAGTGTTGAGGTAAGTGTTTTTCCCTCACCCGTTTTCATCTCTGCTATTTTTCCCTGATGTAAAATTACTCCACCAACTAGCTGGACATCATAATGCCGTTCACCAAGCACCCTTTTTCCTGCTTCACGAATGGTGGCAAAGGCTTCAGGGAGCAATTGGTCGAGTGATTCGCCCTTTGCAACTCGTTCACGGAATTCGACAGTACGGGCGGCAAGCTGAGCATCGTCAAGACCAGTGACGGTATCCTCAATTGAATTTATTCGATTAACAAGTGGGTTTATCTGTTTAAGTATCCGGTCATTCTTACTTCCAAAAACTTTCGTCAGAGCTTTTCCTATCATTGCGAAATATTACCTTCTCTCTAAATATTAATATCGGTTTTCAAAATATCTGAAACTTTGCACTGCAAAGCCTCTTCATCACAGTCAGGGAATTTGGGGCAATTCAAACAATCACTCCAGATTTTGTGGGGTAATTCCTTTTTATCGACTTCTACAAAGCCTTGTTTTCGAAAAAAACCTTTCTGATATGTTAGTGTGAACACATTTTCTATTTCATACGCCCTTGCCTCTTCAAGACAGCGTCGTACAAGTTGTTTTCCAATGCTGTTGCCCTGAGAATCTTCAGATACAGCCAGTGACCGAATCTCAGCAAGATCTTCCCATATTATATGTAAGGCACAGACCCCGAGCAAGCGATCTGTGGAGTCTACAAAGACATGAAAATCACGGAGTTGATCATACAGAGAACTGATGGATCGTCCTAACAATAAACCCTTGTCGGCGTAGTTATTCAAAAGGGAGTGAATTGTTTTCACATCCCCCATTCGGGCATTTCGTATCATAGGAACAAAACTCTTCGGGAAACAAAGTATGAATTATAAAAGGGTTCACAGTTTCCCCATTGTCCTCCAGGGGAATTGATCGGCTTTCACTGCTTTTCTATAGTAAGTCCTTTTCAGGCAAATGCGAGGACTTTCATTTTTTTTCCTTAACCTTATCGGCGTGTAGCATTATCGGCTGGGTTTTGGTATTTATATGACGATTCCCAGGGACAGTTAACAAGTTCCCTTCTGGTAATGGCTGAAAAAGTAGTGATTGACCTGCCCAGACACCTATCAGGAACATCCAGAGAAATATACAAAAGCAGACGACTCCAATTCCAGCTATTCCACTTTTACTGAGCTGAAACTTGATTTTGGATGCTGCTTTCTTTCGTGCTTTTCGAGCCATTGTATCAATATATGTAGAAGATCAGATAGAAATCAATTACATCGATTCAGGTGCGCTCATACCAAGTATCGTCAGGCCGTTTTTAAAGACCTGCCGCACAGCAGCAACCAGACAGAGCCTGGCTCGTGTAACATCCAAAGGGATCTTCTCCTGATCTATCACCTTGTGTTTATTGTAATAGCTATGCAATTCTCCTGCAAGCTCCATCAGGAAAAATATCATGCGATGGGGGGCCAAATCAAGCGCCGCTGACTCGATAGCTGCCGGAAAGGAGGCTATCGATTTCAATAGCTCCTCAGGTTCAACCAGAAGTGACAGATCGGCTTCTCCTGTATCCTTAACCTCTATATTCATTTCTGTGGCCCGACGAAGTATGGAACAGAGTCTGGCGTGACCGTATTGGACATAATAAACAGGATTGTCTTTTTCCTGTTTTTTTGCAAGATCGAGATCAAAATCAAGCTGGCTGTCAGCCTTTCGCATCATAAAATAGAAACGAACAACATCTGCTCCCACCTCATCAAGCAACTCATCCACTGTAACAAATGTTGCCTTGCGAGTGGACATCTTGACAAGCTTACCGTCTCTGGTCAAAGTGACAAACTGATGAAGCACGACAGTTACTTTATCAGGATCATACCCGAGGGCCTTTACTCCGGACAGGACATCGGGAACCGTAGCAATATGATCAGACCCGAAGACATCAATCAGCCAGTCAAAATTACGGCGAAACTTCTCACGGTGATAGGCAATGTCTGGCAAACGATAGGTGGGCTCGCCGCTGCTTTTAATAATCACCCTGTCTTGTTCCTGTCCTAGTTCAGATGTTTTGAACCAGACAGCGTCATCTTTTTCATAGACAAGGCCTTTTTCACGAAGTTCTTTAACAACTGAATCAATGTGGCCGTCATCGTAGAGGGAATGTTCGTTGTAGTAATTGTCAAAGGTGATATCCATTCTGGCAAGAGTGCCTGAGATATCTTTAAAAATCAGATCCACTGCTTTCTTGGTGAAAGGTTTCACATCCTCGGAATTGACGAGTGCATCACCCTGTTCATCGATTAGTGATTGGGCAATATCATATATATACTCACCCTGATAGCCATCCTCTGGAAATGTAAAAGGCAGGTCCTGGCGTTCAAGATATCTCGCCCGGGTGGATTCACCAAGAACGCGCATCTGCCGTCCGGCATCGTTGAAATAGTATTCCCGGAACACATCATGACCGGTGGTTTCAAGAAGTCTGGCAATGGCATCGCCAAGGATGGCCTGGCGGCCATGGCCAATACTCAGAGGGCCGGTGGGATTGGCACTGACAAACTCAACAAGCACTTTTTCATTGCGACCTACAGTGGAATGGCCATAGCTATCCCCGGCCTTTGCAACAGTATGCAGCACTTTTTGCCAGACGGATGGTTTCAAAAAGATATTTACAAAACCAGGGCCAGCAATTTCCAGGCGCTCAATCATGGTCTCGTCTTTTCCAAGATACTCCACAAGCTGAGAGGCGATTTCTCGTGGGTTTTTCTTTTCTATCCCAGCCATGACCATGGCCATATTAGTTGAAAAATCACCCTGCCCTTCGCGTTTAGGGACTTCTACACTGTATTTACCGGCAGCTCTGTCGGACCATTTATCTTCATTAACACCTGTTTTAAAACAGGATTCGACAATTTCTAGTAACTGTTCAATAATCATGTGTGGTACTTTCTCTGGTTATTATTTCCAAACTGACACAACACCTCATAGGAGATGCTGTTCATCTTCTCTGCAATAGTATCGGCAGTAATTGTGTTCTGCCCCTGAGAGCCTAATATCACGACTTCGTCTCCAGGTAAAACATTTTCAATCTCTGTCACATCGACCATGGTTAGATTCATACAAATTCGACCACAGACAGGTGCGCGCTTCCCTCTGATAAGAACTTCTCCACAGTTGGACAATGCACGGGACATACCATCTTCATATCCGACCGGTAAAACTGCTAGTCGTGTCTGCCGACTGCTGGTATAGGTATGGCCATAACTGACTCCTGCGCCTTCAGGAATCGTTTTAATCTGTAGAACCTTCGTAGTAAAAGACATGGCTGGCTGCAGAGTTTTCTTTTTTCCCCTTGCAACACCATCTTGTCCATCTGGATAGTACCCATAGAGCGAGATCCCTGCTCGAACCATATCACACCCTGACTCAGGAAAATAGAGGATTCCTCCAGAGTTAGCAGTATGTTTGATAAGAGTAGACGCCAGAGGTATTTTTTCGGTAAGTTTTATAAACTTTTCATTCTGTTCAACGGTGTGTGACGATTCAGGTTCATCTGCCCGTGGGAAATGACTGCAGATTCCAGCCAGGGAAACACCTTCCATCGAATCTATGGCCTGTACATATTTTTCAACTTCTTCAGGCAGTATCCCCAGGCGGGACATGCCGCAGTCAACTTTTAAATGAATACCAATCGCTTTGTTCTGCCGTGAGGATTCTTTTGCCAGAGCTTGAATTGATGCCATATCAAAAACTACAGGAATAAGATTGTACTTGAAAAACAGTTCACTGTTGGCATGATCAAAGCCGAGAAATATATAGATATTGTCTTCAATTCCAGACTTTCTCAACCGAACACCTTCCAAAAGCTCGGCCACCCCGAAATCCCTGCAACCAGCTCCCCTGAATGATCTGGCGGCCTCTACCATACCATGCCCATAGGCATCAGCCTTTACCATGGCAAGCAGGCGACCGGTCGGAGCGGTCCGACTCCTTAAAAGACAATAATTATGCTGCAGTGCCTCGCTGCTGACGGTCACTTGATTAAAGGAGGAGACAGACATAGCTATTCAGAATTTGTCAAAGATTTTCTCTTTTGATACCAGGCAATCCAGGCATTCCTGCTGGAAACCATCAGCCCCCAGCCAATGGTCACATAAAACAGACCGAGGAATTCTTTTGGGAGGTTAGAATTTCGTAAAAGGCATCCGGCAACCATCATCACCAGGACAAGAAGCCATGTCTTAATAGAGTAAACGCCGCCAATACATCTGCCATCACGAGAGGATATGATCCTCTTTACTATTTTCACGGCAGAGCGATCAAGAACAAGGAGTGCCTTTAGAGTCCCTAGAAAAAGGGCTGGCAAGACAATCCACAGGCGATCTATCCCGTTAAGCCAGACACTTCCACGAGATATCAGCATGGATCCAATGACTGTCCACAATGATGCTGCAACAAAAAGATGAACTGTGGATGACGCACCTGGTTTTAACTTTGAGAATTTGGAAGCCATGGGAAAATGAGTGTAGCTCAGAAACAGAACAAGCCCATTCCCCCTAAGAGGAATGGGCTTGTAACGAACTAAGTTCTAAACGAATTAGACTTCAGTTACGGTGATAGCGCCTTCAGGACATACTTCAAC
>JAOZKX010000193.1 GCA_029935135.1 Desulfocapsa sp. | reverse complement strand
CCATCCAGGGGAAGATGGGGTTCGTATTGATCTACTTCCTGCTGTAATCCCTGCGCCATATCTTCTTCACTGACATAGGGTGGATTAGAGAGAACAAGGGAAAAGAGAGGCATTGTACAAAAAGCAGACAACAGGTCTGCCTGGATAAAGGTAACGAGAGAGGAGACACCATGAGATTTCGCATTTTTCCTGGCAACCTGCAATGCTGCCCAAGAGAGATCAACCCCAATGATCGGGACGCCAAGTTCCTTGGCCAGAACAACAGCAATAATCCCTGAGCCGCAGCACAGATCAAGGATAAGACCAGGGGAGGTGTCTTGATTTCTGTAAAACGACAAGCCAGCTTCGAGCAACAGTTCAGTTTCCGGTCGTGGAATAAGAACCTCAGGTCCCACATGAAAATCCATGGACCAAAACTCCTGCATTCCGAGTATATAGGCAACAGGTTCACGCAGCAAACGCCGCTTCAGCAATGTATTAAACCTCTGTTCACTCTCAACTGGAACGGATTCTTCAGCATGGAGATAAAGCGCAGTACGATTTCTATCAAGGCAAAAGCCAAGAAGAAGCTCAGCATCAACAGCAGGAGACTCAACCCCTGCCCTGCCAAGATCACGGCAGGCCAGTTGCAAAAGCTCACAAATTTTCAACTTAATCCACCTCTAAAAACCCAACACCTGACACCCAATACCCAACACCTACCCTATTGAATCTTTTTCAGTTTTTCTTCCTGATCATGAGTAATAAGTGGATTGATAACTTCATCCAGCTTGCCGGCCATTATTGCGTCAAGTTTATACAGAGTGAGGTTAATTCTATGGTCCGTCATTCTTCCCTGAGGAAAATTATAGGTACGGATACGTTCACTGCGATCTCCGGTCCCGACCTGACTTCTTCTATCCTCGGAAATCTTATCGTGATGGTCCTGCTCTAGTTTATCAAGGAGCCTGGCCCGAAGTACTGTCAGAGCCTTTGCCTTATTTTTATGCTGAGATTTTTCATCCTGACAGGTGACAACAAGTCCTGTTGGCAGATGAGTAATACGAACTGCTGAATCCGTTGTATTTACAGACTGTCCTCCTGGACCAGAAGCACGGTACACATCAAACTTCAGCTCATGAGGGACAATATTGAGTTCAACCTCATCGGCTTCTGGTAAGATAGCCACTGTCACCGCGGAGGTATGGATACGGCCCTGGGTCTCCGTTTCCGGTACTCTCTGCACTCTGTGCACTCCACTTTCATATTTCAGCCGAGAAAAAACAGAGTCTCCTCTAATAAGACCAATAATTTCTTTAAACCCGCCAATGCCTAGGGGGCTGGAACTCATAACTTCAACTTTCCAGCCAAGAGACTCAGCGTAACGGCTATACATACGAAAAAGATCGGCTACAAAAAGTGCCGCTTCATCACCGCCTGTTCCTGCCCTGATCTCAAGAAAGGTATTACGGGCATCGTTTGGATCTTTTGGCAGAAGAAGAAGCATAATGTCCTGCTCAAGCCCCTTTTCTTCCTTGCTTAACTCCTCTATTTCTTCACGAGCAAGTTCGAGAAGTTCCTGGTCATCATCGCCTTCCCGCAACAGTTCTTTATTCTCAACAAGATCTGCCTGTACACTCTCCAGTCTGTCATAGAGTACTTGAAGTTTAGTCAGATGAGCATGTTCCTGGGCAACCTTCTGATAGCTTTTCTGATCTGCAATCAAAGAAGGATCTGAAAGCCTTCCCTCAAGATGAGAGAGTTTTTCATCAAGATCGGCAAGTTTATCCATAGTAGTGTAAACAGCAGGGGCTAAAAGAAATAATCCACAATCGGTGGCACCGATTGTGGATTATAAAAAAGAAAAAAAGTATACTGTCAATAAAGAGACAGCAGGCTTTTTATTTATTTTTCTTCTCTTCGAAATGCTTAGCATAGCGTTTCTTATACTTCTCAATACGACCTGCTGTATCTACAAGTTTCTGTTTTCCAGTAAAAAACGGGTGACAGGCAGAACAGATATCTACCGACATAGCCTCATCAACAGATCCAAGTTCAACTTCGTTTCCACAACCACATACAGCTTTTATCTGATGATATTCAGGATGTATACCGCTTCTCATAATTTATATTCCTTTTATAAAGTGACACAATCAGTCAACATTGTTCTTTTAAGTTACACAAAAGAAGATATTATACTGAAGTGACGGATAATTTCAACTAAAAACAATAGGCTTAATTAGCAATACTGTAATTCCTGCCATTTCTTTATTCCAGCCCTGTAAATCATTACCCTCTGTGGGAAGGCACCTTTTATTTCTGCTTACCACTAACTATGAGTTCATTGAATCATAGAAATCGGCATTGGTTTTCTGATGCTTCATCTTATCAAGGAGAAACTCCATACCACTGGCAGGATTCATTGACCCTAACAGTTTCCGTAAGATCCAGACACGATTCAAAACTTCCGGAGAAAGGAGCAGATCCTCTTTCCGTGTTCCTGATTTTTTCACATCAATGGCAGGGAATATACGACGATCAGACATCTTTCGATCAAGGACAATTTCCATATTTCCCGTGCCTTTAAACTCTTCAAAAATCACTTCATCCATACGGCTTCCGGTCTCGATAAGGGCCGAAGCAAGAATAGTCAGACTTCCTCCCTCCTCAAGATTTCTGGCGGCACCAAAGAATCGTTTTGGTCTGAAGAGAGCATTGGCCTCAACACCACCGGAAAGAATCTTGCCGCTGGAAGGGGTCACGGTATTGTACGCCCGGGCAAGTCGAGTTATGCTATCCAAAAGAATAACCACATCTTTTTTATGCTCGACAAGTCGTTTAGCCTTTTCAATAACCATCTCTGCAACCTGAATATGGCGCTGGGGAGGCTCGTCAAAGGTGGAACTCACCACCTCGGCGGTCGGCACTGTCCGCGTCATCTCGGTGACTTCTTCCGGACGTTCATCAATAAGTAAAATAATCAGATATACTTCTTTGTGATTTTCAACAATGGATTTGGCAAGTTTCTGAATAAGGACCGTTTTCCCTGTTCTTGGCGGAGCAACAATCAATCCTCGCTGCCCTTTGCCAATGGGACACATCATGTCAACCAAGCGCATGGAATAATTATCCGGATCAGTTTCCAGTGTCAGTTTATCCTCAGGATGGAGTGGGGTCAGATTGGAAAAAACTGTCTTCTTTTTCGCTGCCTCAGGTGTATCAAAGTTGATCATCTCAACCTTTAACAGAGCAAAATAGCGTTCACCATCTTTTGGGGACCGAACCAGACCTTCAACACTATCGCCAGTTCTCAGCCCCAATCGTCGTATCTGTGATGGAGAGACATAAATGTCATCCGGACCTGGAAGATAGTTGTAATCAGGTGCCCGTAAGAAACCAAAACCATCGGGAAGAATCTCCAAGACTCCACTGCCACGCATCTTGCCGTCATCATCAGACTGGGCCTTGAGGATTGCAAAAATAAGTTCCTGCTTGCGTAGGTTATTAACACCTTCCACTTTGAGCTTTCGCCCAAGTTTTACAAGGTCAACAATTTTCTTGAGTTTTAATTCAGCCAGATTCATTAATTTAAGTCTCCTTTAGAGGCTGTTGGCAGGGCAAACTAAACAACAAGTAGTTAACAATCAACTCTTTGTTGTGATAGGCAAAGAATAGTTATGATTTTAATTATTTGCAGATAGAAAGCAGTGGTCTAACGAAGCGACCAGTAGGTATCCTGATATATTATATTTTTAAAATGTATAGTTTCGAAAAAAGCGGAATATAGAATGATTATCTATTGGATATTATACCAATATATTCTGGAATAGTAGACTAAACTGTATTGTATTTTTAAATGAACTGTAACCGGGAAGGAAAACAAGAGACAACCAAAGATATTTCTCTTTGATGTACTCCACAGCCTTGAACCAGGGCCATCTTACGAATTTGCTCAATGGCTGTCAAGAGTTTTTCTTATCATTTTCCCTTCCTGTCAAAAAGAATTCTTTTTGACGACAAATTTCGTTATCTTAAAGAGCTGCGCCTTAAAAGCCGTTTTACTTTTATTGTTATCAATGACCACATCAGCAAGCTCAACTTTTTCATCAAGCGGCATCTGTACTGCGATTGCCTCTCTCGCCTCTTTGTCTGTTACTAAGTCCCGTTTCACTATTCTTTCAACACACTGTTCCATATCGGTATAGACAAGAATTGTCAGGTCAAAGTCACTCTGCCAGCCTTTTTCGAACAAGAGTGGTACTTCAGCCAGCAGTATCATCTTCTTCTTTCTGGCAACAGTTCCAGCAGCGAGCATTTCCTGGCGGACCAGAGGGTGGAGAATGGAATCCAGTTGATTTCTTAAATCGTCATTTTTGAAAAGCTGCTTTCGTAACAGAGGTCTGTTCAACTGCCCATCAGGTAAAAAAAATTCGCTGCCAAAAAGGGACTTCATTGCAAACCATCCCTCACCATTTATCCTCAGGAGAGTACGGCAAACAGAATCAGCACTAACAATTGGGGCAGACAAGATCTCAGCCAATTTTTTGCAGACAGTACTTTTTCCGGAGCCGATGCCACCTGTTACTGCAACAATCACTTTGTAAACAGTCCCACTGAATCATCTTTTCTTACCAAACCCTCTAGCACATCCTGAAAATCCTGCCATAGTGGTGCTGTAAAACTCATGCGTTCCATAGTCAGCGGGTGACTGAACTGCAAACGGTGTGCATGCAGCATCTGTCTTTTAAATCGCTTTTTATCTCCCCCCCTGCCATAGACAAGATCTCCTGCAACCGGATGCCCCAAGGAATCCAGATGCACACGAATCTGATGGGTCCGTCCGGTTTCAATACCAATGTTAAGAAGAGAATACCCTTCCTCATATTCCCTCGTCACCTGCCAGTTACTGACAGCATAACGCCCTTTTCTTTCACAAACAGCCATCTTCTGGCGATTTACAGGATGCCTCCCTATGGGCGCGACAATACGGCCGCTTTTTCGATCAAAAAAACCTCGGGCCAAAGCAATGTATTCCTTTTCAACTTCCCTTTCCTTAAATGCCTGGACAAGCAGCCGATGGCACTCTCTGCTTTTAGCGACTACCATAATACCAGAGGTATCTTTATCGAGACGATGGG
>JAOZKX010000192.1 GCA_029935135.1 Desulfocapsa sp. | reverse complement strand
CCATATTGTGGTAATAAGCCGGACAATCAGCGAGGGGAACACCTATCCAGGATGAGGGAATGGCCAGCACACTCCTGAGACCAGGCGACACATGCAGATCATCCAATATCTCGCCATAGGGCTGAGCCTGATCCAGGAGAGAAAAATCATTAGTTGTTGCATAGAGAAGATCAAGAGCATGAAGCTGATCTGAACTTGTCTGGATGGAGGCAATTATTTTTTCAATTGCAGACTGTTCAGCAGGAAAGGCAGTTTTCAGATTTTCTCTATAGGCCTCTAATCCTTCAGGGAGATCAAAGTGGGAAGGATGGGTATCGGGAGCATCAAACAGGTAGCGATCAATGACACCTCCACCACCCATTCGGCGCACGGGTATGGTGTCAGTCACTCCCAGATAGTCAAACAATTTCCGTAATACCTGCCCCTTACCCAGAGAGCCCAGATAGTGGAGCCCTACCTCACAACTTATCCCATCCCGACGATAGCTTCTCAGCAATCCCCCCGGCTGCCTGTTTTTTTCCAGGACAGTGACAGCAAAACCTAGCTTGGCCAGAATAATTGCACTACTTAGACCACCTACCCCGGAACCGACAATTAACACATCAGCCAAAACGGCTCCTGCTATGTCTCATCTGTTTTACTGTTGCGCCAGCAGGTGGGATCAGAGGCAAGATAATCACCAGTCAACTGATATGCTGCACCACGACACCCGTAGCACTCCTCCGCCTTATCACAATCCCGGCATTCACCTTTTATCGTTTCACGAAAATTCTTCAGGTTATTGACAACCTCACTGTTTTTGAGAATATGGGCCAGGCTATTATTGCGAATATTATCAAGGGCAATGGTCACTCCCACACAGGGCGTCACCTCACCTGTCGCGGTAAGGAGACAGGATACCTGATGACGCATGCATTTATTACCTACCAATGGTGGTTGCGGATCCCACTCTCTACCAAACTTTTCTCTGTCGATTTGGGCAAGCTGGTTAAAGAGATCCTTCAACTTCTCACTGTCCACTGAAAGCCAGATATTATCAAGGGCATTGGCCTGCGGGGTGATCACTTCAAAATAGGGTTCAATCCCCTCTTCTCGAATCCAGGTCCACATCTCTGGCAACTCTTCAAAATTTGGCTGACAGATAACGGTGGAGAGGGCAAGGAAAAGATCCACTGAGGGGTAGCCGGCTGCTTTTAGAGTGGTAAAGGCCTTCTGGATGATATCATAGGCTCCTTTTTTACCGGCCAGTTTGTCCTGGATTTCGGCTTTCATGGAGTTCAGCTTTAAGACCACCCGCACCTTGCACTCTGCCAAAACCTTTGCCAGCTCAGCATCAATACCGGTGCCATTGGAAAACATTTCAATCTCAAAACCATGCCCATCAAGAAAATGGATCATTTCAACGAGGTGAGGATAGATACTTGGTTCACCACCAAGTATGATGATTTTTCGTGCCCCAAGTTCTTTGGCCTGAAGAATGACATCCTTGATCTCGTCCCGTGAAAGCTCTCCTTTACATTCTGATTTTTCTGGGACATAGCAATAGGAACAACGGAAGTTGCAGATTCTACTGAACTCAATTTCCATGGACAGCAGTCTGTTGTTTGCCACCGCCTCTTTTATTTCTTCTTCTGTAAATTCAAGATTATATAACTGCATATTACTTCTCTGTTTATTTTAATATCTTGGAAATTATTTCAAATTTGGATTGTATACCCCGTTTCTTCCGGGTGCTTAGATCGTGTTTTTTTAAAGAATTCCGTTTAACTACCTATGCGGGCTTAGCACCCTACCACTATCAGTATTCTTTTAGATCATCAAAGGTGTTCATCCGTTCGAGACGAGCTATTTCTCGCTTATAACGGCCCTTCCACCCATACTTCTTCATCACCCGTCTATAGTGAAGCTTTAAAAACGGTTTAAACACAAAACGCCAGATGGATGTCCAGAGGACACCCTGCCTGCGAGCAGCATTGGGTGGATCCCACCAGCCAAGTACCACCTGTCTCTGATACCAGAAATGATACTGTAATGCATCACTATCAAGAAAATGAGTCCGAACATTTGCCCACAATCCGTTATATTTTTTCAGATCTGTCTTGTTTGTTATTAATCCTTCGGCCATAAGGTTATCACGCATCCCGGTTTTCGGATAGGGAGTAATGATTTGACAATATGCGGCATCGGCACCAATTTCTTTAAAAAATTCATAATTCTCCCGGATAGAAGCCACATCATCATCAGGAAAACCGAAAATAAGACCACCGATCACCATCATTCCATGTTTATGGCAGTTGGCAATGGCCTTTTTCGATGCAGCAACAATATCCCCCTTACCGGCAACACTGAGATTCTTCTTGGAGCCATTCTCAATTCCTAAAAATACAGAGCGGAAACCAGCTGCAGCCATTTTGGCAACCATATCTTCACGCTTTGCCATGGTAATACAATCTGCCTGGACAAAGAGCTTCAGCTTTTTGTAGCCCTTCGCAATAATCGCATCACACAAGGCCATGACCCGGTTCGGATCAAGAACCATATTGTCATCTGTGATAAAAATAGAGCGAACCTTTCGATTGTAATAAATATCATCAATATCAGCAAGGACTCGAGGGATGGGATATGTGCGAAAGGTGCGCCCATACATATTTTTCATACTGCAGAAATTACAGGAACGGGTACATCCACGCGATGTTTCCATCGCTTCGATCCCGGCATTCATCAAATGATAGCCCCAGGTCAACCGGCGCTTATCACGAATGGGAGGCTTCAGTGTTGCCAGATCAAGATTCTCAGCAAGTCGATTATGAACAAATTCACCATCTGCTGCACTGCGAAACGAGAGAGATGGAATATCTGCCAACACATCCCTGCCGGCCAACCCGTTTACCAGACGCCGGCACACCTCTTCCCCTTCCCCCCGTGCAATAAAATCGATCCATTGTGCCTCGGGAGATTCTGCTATTTCTTCTGCCATCAGAGTTGCATGATAGCCGCCGATAACAATTTTCACAGGGGGATGCAATTCTTTAATCAAATGGGCAATTTTCACACAGGTGTCATACTGCCATGCCATGGCTGACAACCCCACCAGATCCGGTTGAATCCTGGCAATCACTTTGCTGAGATATTTTTTCACAGAACGGCGTTTGCGGATAAGGTCTACCAGATATACCTCATGATCCGAATCAATATTTCCACCGATACTGGCAATACCAAGATTTGGGATATGCACCGCTGCTTCATGAACAAGTACCGGCACGACATCCGGCATGGAAACCAGCAAAACTTTCACAACACTCCTCCATGGCAACTATTGCCGCTCTCAAAAATCTGTCGTACCTCCCGCTCAATAGATGTCACAGAAATCAAGCTCTGATCATTTTTCGGGGAGATGCGAGCAAGGATTCTCATTCTAACATGATTGTGGACTCGTGTATCAAAAAAAAACTTGCCCGGCCGAAACAGTTTATCAGTGTTGCAGAGTTCCAACACATGAATAGGACAGCGGTACATACGGGCAATCTTAAAGACCCCTTTATGAAAATCGCCAAGACCCTCTTCACTGTTTCGGGTTCCCTCCGGAAAGACAAAAAGATTGCCCCCATTGTGCAGGAAAGCCCCCATGGATTCTACCTGTGAAAGCATCCTCCTGGCATACACCCCTTCCGTTGTAGATGGTAAATAACCGGAGATTTGTATCAACCAGCCAAAAACAGGTGCCTGGAAAAATTTTGTTTTAACAATGGTCTTTTGTCTCGGCAACAAAGAAATAAGGATAAGCGGATCAAGATATGAGCGATGATTACAGACAATAATAGAACCGTGGATGGCGGTGATCTGCGGATCAATTTCCCATCTATGACGAGGTGCCAGGAAACGAAGTAAGCACAGGAAGCCTTTAAAAAACAGATGGTCTAAATACTGAAACGATCGCTGCCGATCTCTTGAAAAAATAAAGGCAGCTATATAGAAAAATGAAAAGAAGAAGAGGAAGGCAAAGATAAAATATCCCCAGCAGAGCAGAGTAACCGAAATGTCAGTTAGCCTGTCAGGAAGAATTGCGGGTCGGTTATTCCCTTCCATCTGTAACAAGCAGGCAGGTATTCACTCCACCAAAGGCAAAATTCTGTACCGCCGCAACCCGCGCCCTGCTCTCAGTAACCTCACGCACATGCCGCAACATGGCACAGCGCTCATCCACATTTTCCAGATTGAGGGTGGGTGCCAGAAAGCCTTCGTCCATCATATACAGACTCAGGATGAGTTCAATGGCCCCGCAGGTTCCCATGGTATGCCCCATATAGCTTTTCAAGCCTGTGACCCAGGGTTTGCCACCATAGACTTGATCAATGGCCTGTGATTCTATCACATCTCCCATTTTCGTGGCTGTTGCATGGGCACTGATAAAATCCACATCAGCAGGTGCAATGTCGGCATCAGCAAGGGCCAGACGCAGAGTGGTTGTAATGCCGTCAAGATTTGGCAGAATAAGATCCCCGCCATTATTATTGCAGGCAAAACCGATCACTTCACCAAGGATTGTCGCTCCCCTGGCCTTGGCATGTTCATATTCTTCGAGCAGTACAGCTGCTCCACCTTCACCAACGACCAGACCGTCACGATTTACATCAAAGGGACGGGGGGTACACTCCGGTGTATCGTTGTAGTCAACAGAGCAAGCAAGCAGATTGTCAAAAACGGCCACAGTCGTGGTATCATACTCATCGGCACCACCACAGATCATGGCATCCTGCATCCCGAATTTCACCATCTCGTAAGCAAAGCCAATGGACTGACTTGAGGTGGTACAGGCAGTGGAAGAGGCAACCACCCTGCCGGTGATACCAAACATTCGAGTGATATTTACGGCAGTGGTGTGCACCATGGATTTCAGGTAATCAACGGCGCCAATGGAGGAGAACTTTGACTTATCTTCACTGAAAAATGTTTTATAGATATTTCGTTGTATGGTAGGGCTGCCATGGGTTGAGCTGAAAGACACTCCCAGTCTGCCTGAGCGTATAAACTCCTGCTCAAGCCCGGATTCAGCCAGTACATCACCTGCCACCTTACACGCATAGAAGGCCACCGGCCCCATGGTCTTCGTATCTTTGCGGGCA
>JAOZKX010000011.1:9924-15744 GCA_029935135.1 Desulfocapsa sp. | reverse complement strand
AGAAAAGAAAGCGTCCCTTTTTTTATTTCTTTCACCTCATTTCATATTCTTATGTCCTCCAATTTATCAAAAAAACAGCACTGGTGGAATAACGCACAGTATCGATCTCTGTTTTTTCAGATTCTCTTAGTTGCCATGGTTGTCGGATTTTTTTGGTTTATCGGCTCCAACACCATGGCCAACCTGGAAAAAAGAGGGATCTCCACAGGTTTTGGGTTTCTGTCACAGAAATCGGGCTTTGGTATACTCCAAACCTTGATTCCCTATACAGAATCCGACACCTTCGGGCGTACCTTTGTTGTGGGTCTTTTAAACACCCTCCTCGTTTCGGTGCTTGGTGTTATTGTTGCTACAATCATCGGCTTTAGCATGGGTATTGCCCGTTTGTCCAATAACTGGCTGGTGGCAAAGCTTGCAACAGTGTACATTGAGATATTTCGCAATATTCCTCTCTTGCTGCAGATTTTCTTCTGGTATTTTGCCGTTCTGCGGACCTTGCCATCTCCCAGACAGAGCTGGTCTACAGGTGATGTTGTTTTTTTAAATATCAGGGGACTCTACCTGCCGGAACCACTTTTTGGTGACGGCTTTGGCTTTGTCACCTGGACCTTCTGTCTCGCAATTGTCGCCACAATATTGATTAAACGGTGGGCAAAAAAACGACAGGAGGCAACAGGAAAACAGTTCAAGACCCTGAGGGTGGGTTTCGGGCTTATTGTCGTTTTACCTGTACTTGTTTTCTATGCTGTTGGTGCTCCTTTAAGCTGGGAAATTCCGCAACTAAAAGGGTTTAACTTTCGCGGTGGGATGACGATTGTTCCGGAGCTCACTGCACTGGTCACGGCCATTTCTATTTATACAGGGGCATTTATTGCAGAGGCTGTGCGTTCAGGAATTCTGGCAGTAAACAGTGGGCAGACGGAAGCGGCGTCAGCACTTGGGCTGCATAGAAGTAAAGTCTTGAAACTGGTTGTTGTCCCCCAGGCGCTGCGGGTGATTATTCCGCAGTTGACCAGTCAATATCTGAATCTTGTTAAAAATTCATCCCTCGCCACAGCCATAGGCTATCCTGATTTGGTTGCCGTGTTTGCAGGGACAACACTTAACCAGACCGGTCAGGCCATTGAGATTATAGCCATGACCATGGGCGTCTATCTCTTTATCAGTTTAACGATTTCCGGATTTATGAACTGGTATAACAAAAAATCCATGCTGGTGGAGAGGTGATGAAATGACGGTACATGTGACAAGTCCAAGCCCGGCACTGCCTCCTCCTGCCAGTTCTGTGGGAATCGTCGGCTGGCTGAGGAAAAATCTTTTTTCCTCCATTCCCAATTCAATCATGACCTGTGTCGGTTTATATATCCTTTGCCGATTTATTCCACCCGCTATAAACTGGGCCATCTTTCAGGCAGACTGGGTGGGAACAACAAAGGACGCCTGTACCAGTGATGGTGCCTGCTGGGTATTTGTAGGGGTTCGGATTAAGCAGTTTATGTTTGGGTTTTATCCGTCTTCTGAATATTGGCGGGTGGTAACTGCTTTCAGTCTGGTTGGTGTGCTCGTTGCCTGGCTGCTGCTTGAACGAACGCCCAAGAAAGGGTTAGTGAGTGGGTTTACGGTGTTCTGTTACCCGGTTATTGCCTATTTTCTTTTTTATGGCGGTTCGTTCGGCCTCCCTGCAGTGGAGACTCACAGGTGGGGCGGTCTGATGCTGACCCTTATTCTGGCAACTATTGGTATGTTTTGTGCGTTACCAATTGGCATAATACTGGCTCTTGGCAGGCGTTCCTCCATGCCCATTGCCAAGTCCCTGTCGGTTATTTTTATCGAATTCTGGCGCGGAGTGCCGTTGATTACTGTGCTCTTTATGTCCTCGGTCATGCTCCCTATCTTTATGCCGGAGGATTTGCAGATAGATAAATTGCTGCGTGCTCTGATCGGGATCGTTTTCTTTCAGTCTGCCTACATGGCTGAGGTCGTCCGTGGTGGTTTGCAGGCTATTCCCAGGGGACAGTATGAGGCGGCGGAAGCTCTTGGCCTCTCTTACTGGAAAACCATGTTTTTTATCATTCTTCCCCAGGCCTTGAAACTGGTTATTCCCGGGATTGTGAATACCTTTATTGCTCTTTTCAAAGATACAACCCTTGTCCTCATTATTGGACTCTTTGACCTGCTCGCAGTGGTTCAGGCTGCCTTTGCTGATCCTAAATGGCTGGGTTTTTCTGTGGAAGGCTATGTCTTTGTGGCGAGTGTTTACTGGGTTTCCTGTTTTTCCATGTCCAGGTACTCGCAGCATTTAGAGAAGAAACTGCATACAGGACATGCTAGGTAGGTTTCAGGTATTGGGTCGACGGTGGGCGGTACTTGCCTGCTGTGAATTGAATTTGAATATATGTATTAAAATGGATTTATTATGACGACAGCACAGGCGCAGATTTCGGATGAGGTGATGGTTGAGTTGCGTGGAGTCAATAAGTGGTATGGTGATTTTCATGTGCTTAAGGACATCAATCTCAAAGTATATAAGGGTGAACGGATTATTATCTGTGGGCCGTCAGGATGTGGGAAATCTACTCTGATTCGCTGCATGAACCGTTTGGAAGAACATCAAAAAGGTGACATCGTTGTCTCCGGAATCACCCTTGATGATGATTTGAAACGCATTGATCGGGTGCGCCGTGATATTGGTATGGTTTTTCAGCAGTTTAATCTCTTTCCCCATCTGACAGTACTGGAAAATTGCTGCCTGGCACCCATCTGGGTACAGAAGAAGCCGCGTAAAGAGGCTGAGGCCATTGCCATGAAATTTCTTACTCGGGTTCAGATCGCTGACCAGGCAAGTAAGTTCCCCGGGCAGCTTTCAGGTGGTCAACAGCAGCGTGTGGCCATTGCCAGAAGCCTCTGTATGAACCCATCCATTATACTTTTTGATGAACCGACATCTGCCCTTGATCCGGAAATGATTAAGGAAGTTCTTGATGTTATGGTTGACCTGGCCCGTGAAGGAATGACCATGCTCTGTGTAACCCATGAGATGGGTTTTGCCAAGACAGTGGCCAATCGTGTCCTCTTTATGGATGCCGGTGAGATTATTGAAGAGAACGAGCCCAATGAGTTTTTTGATAATCCTCAATCGGATCGAACCAAACTATTTCTCAGCCAGATTTTGTAATGGCCCGTATTCACTGGTTGCAGCATGTGGTGTTTGAAGGCCTGGGCTCCATGGAGCAGTGGCTCCTTAAGCAGGGGCATCATCTTTCCTGCACTCGACTCTGGGCGGGAGATATTCTTCCCTCACCGGACACCTTTACAGGGCTCATTGTCATGGGCGGACCCATGTCTGTTGATGATTATAAGGCGTATCCTTGGCTCAGGCAGGAAAAAGAATTTCTGCATGCAGTTGTGAAGAAAAAAGTTCCTGTTCTTGGTATCTGTCTTGGAGCCCAATTGCTGGCCGATGTCCTTGGTGCAGAGGTATATGCAAATCCGGAAAAGGAGATCGGATGGTTTCCGGTTGCCCGGACTGCAGAGATCCCAGAACCGTTATCTTCTGTTTTTCCCCAGGCATGCAGTGTTTTTCACTGGCATGGTGATACCTTCTCCATTCCCAAGGGTGGCGTCTCGTTTTATGCCAGTGATGCCTGCAGCAATCAGGCGTTTTTGTATGAAAATTTTGTGCTGGGACTGCAGTTTCATCTGGAGACAACTCCGGAGAGTGCTGCCGCACTAATAGAACATTGTCGCAATGAGCTCGTCTCCTCTCCCTGGATCCAAAAGGAAGAGGAGATCCTCAAGGAAACTGATATTTTTAGCGCTAACAATGTAATAATGCATCAACTGTTGGATGGTTTTTTTACAAGTAAAGGAGAATAGACAATGAAAAATATAAGATATATGCTGGCTGGGATAATGGTCCTGTTTGCTCTTGTTCTGCCTGTTCAGGCAGAAGAGGTTGTTGAGGAAGAAACCGGAAAGTGGAGTAAGGCGGGTGAGGATATTAAGGAAGCGGCTCATTCTGTTGGCGATGCCACTGCCGATTCTTCGCAAAAAGCCTGGAAATCTGGCAAAGAGGGTTCTGCGGAAGCCTGGGATGCGACAAAGGAAGGGTCTGCAAAGGCGTGGGATAAGACAAAGGAGGGCTCTGCCGAGGCCTGGGATGCTACCAAAGAAAAAAGTAAAAGTGCCTGGGAAAAAGGAAAAGAGAAAATTCATGAAGCCACTGCGCCTGAGGCAGCGGAACCGGAAGGGGATTGATCTTGAGGTACCCCCCCCTGGTAACTTGCTTACAGGTTTTGGGAGGTGCAATGTTGCTGTTGCACCTCCCAAATGTATCAGTACACTAGTCTAGATATCTTTCAGCTTGCTTCCTGTAATGCTACAGCCACGGCTACCGAGGCACCAACCATTGGGTTATTTCCCATCCCAATAAGTCCCATCATTTCCACATGGGCAGGTACCGAAGAAGAGCCGGCAAACTGGGCATCGGAATGCATACGACCCATGGTGTCGGTCATGCCGTAAGAGGCAGGGCCTGCTGCCATGTTATCTGGATGCAGGGTTCGCCCTGTACCGCCGCCTGAAGCGACAGAAAAATATTTCTTTCCTTCAAGATTACACTCTTTTTTATATGTGCCTGCCACCGGGTGCTGGAAACGGGTTGGGTTGGTAGAGTTTCCGGTAATGGAAACGTCCACACCTTCCAAATGGTTTATGGCAACCCCTTCGCGGACATCATCTGCTCCGTAACAGCGTACTGCTCCGCGTTCACCTTCTGAAAACTTGTTCTCTTTGATGATTTCAAGCTTTGATGTGGCGTAATCAAATTTTGTTTCAACGCTGGTAAAGCCGTTGATACGGGAGATGATATGGGAGGCATCCTTGCCAAGTCCATTGAGGATAACACGCAGGGGTTCATTTCGTACATGGTTTGCCGATTTGGCCAGACCAATGGCTCCTTCTGCGGCCGCAAAGGATTCGTGACCGGCGATAAAGGCGAAGCATTTGGTCTCTTCGCGCAGGAGCATGGAGGCCAGGTTGCCATGACCTATGCCAACCTGGCGATGATCTGCAACAGATCCTGGAATACAAAATGACTGCAATCCTTCACCAAGACTGACGGCAATATCAACCGCTTTGGTTTCGCCTTTTTTTATGGCAATGGCAGCGCCAACGGTATAAGCCCAGCAGGCATTGTCAAAGCAGATGGGTTGGATTTCCTTGACGATTTTAGCAACATCGACCCCATAATCATCGCAGATCTTCCTGGCATCTTCCAGGTCTTTAATTCCATGTTTTTCCAGTACAGGAGTGATCTGGTTGATCCGCCTGTCGTAACTTTCAAATAGTGACATGACTGTTCTCCTTATTCCTCACGGGGATCAATTGTTTTGACTGCATCTGCAAAGCGACCATATGTACCGGTGGCACTCTCCAGTGCCTTATTGGCATCGACACCTTTTCTGATATCATCCATCATCCGTCCCAGATGGACGAATTTATAACCGATGATCTCAGAGTTGGCGTCCAGAGCAAGTTCCAGAACATAGCCTTCGGTTACTTCCAGGTAACGGGGGCCTTTTAACCGTGTTCCATAGGTACTGGCAGTGACAGAACGCAGTCCCTTGCCAAGATCTTCAAGACCTGCTCCGATGGGAAGCCCGCCTTCGGAGAAGGCAGATTGACTGCGTCCATAGACGATCTGGAGGAAGAGTTCCCGCATGGCGACATTGATGGCATCACAGACAAGATCTGTATTCATGGCCTCAAGGATTGTTTTGCCCGGCATGATCTCAGATGCCATGGCAGCAGAATGGGTCT
>JAOZKX010000011.1:0-9914 GCA_029935135.1 Desulfocapsa sp. | reverse complement strand
CAGCCAATGGTTTCGATGAGTGCCTCTTCGATGATTCCATCCTTGATATTCAGAGTCAGTTTGCAGGCACCCTGGTGGGGGGCACACCAGCCGACACCATGGGTCAGGCCACGGATATCCTTGATTTCTCTGGCCTGCGTCCATCCTCCTTCCTGGGGGATAGGTGATGGTCCGTGATTGCACCCCTGGGTCAGGGGGCACATCTCTTTTACTTCGGAAGAGTATTCCATAAGAGTCTCCTTTACATAATTATAGTGCTTCAGAAATTGTATTTTATGCTTTTTACCTGATAAAAAAAATGAGAAAGTATACATTTTTGCCTGTTTTTGTATACTGGGATCGAAAAAACAGAATAGATAATAACAGAGAAAGGTACAAGGAAAAAGGCACAATGTGGTTGTGAAGAAATTTATGCGTAATCTGGAATAACCTTTTTACTGTATTTGTTGATATGATACAATTAATTGTGCTACTTTGTCGTGTTTGTACTCTTGATTTTATTTTGTTCTATTTTTCAGGTGGGTTCGTCTTGCTTTTTTCTATGGATAAGAAGCTTTCAAACAGTACTGTCGGCATTTATACATGATGAAAACATATTTCACTGCCCAATATCCTCTGTTGACCAGGATTGTCTGTTATATCTTTGCCTTTGTCCTGTTGCTGACGGTGCTGGTCTTTGCTTTGCAGTTCCGCTTTGTTTATCAAAATGAGATTGCTGGAATCAGGGCAAATCTTGATAAACTCAGGGACAGCCAGGTTGATACCTTTGTAAATAATCTCTGGGATTTAAATGAGTTGGCTGTTGATATTCAACTGCATAGCATGTTGAACCATCCCAATGTTGCGGCAGTTGTTCTTGTCACCAATGAAGGGGTCAGGTATCAGGTTGGTACGCTTCCAGCGCAGGATAAAGAAGTGCTGTTGAGCGAGTTTTCCATAGTGAAACTCTTCAGAGACGAAAATATAGTGCTTGGCGAGGTGATTGTTTATGCACCTCTGATATCCATACGACAGCTTTTCCTTGAGCATGGTTTTGTTGCTCTGGCAGCAGAGATTGTTGTTCTTCTTGTTACCGGACTTTTTATTCTTGGCATTTTTTATTCCCTTTTTAACCGTCATATCAATCGAATCGGTCAGTATGCAGAGACTCTCGGTATGGAGAATCTTGATCAGCAATTGATCCTTGATCGACCTCAAAAGGACATAAATACTTTTGATGAACTGGATCGTATTGTTGTTGCCTTAAACGATATGCGAAAACGTCTGTATGGTGGTATCGCCATCAGGAAGCGTATGCAAAAGACGCTTTCCCGGGAAAAAAATTTCTTAGATGCGATTGTTAATGCTCTTCCAGGTCTTTTTGTTGTTTATGATCAGGATCTTAAGGCGATTCGATTCAATCGTCTGTATGAAGAGAGGCTTGGGGCGTCTGGAAAAGCGGCGAGAGAGTATAATTTCGTCAATCGGGTGAATGAAAAAGACAGGACTCGTTTTACCCAGGCTATTGAAGAGCTCTTTAGAACAGGACAGGAGATTGTTCTGGAAGCCGAAATGAAATCTGTTACGGGTGAGATGGTTCCCTATCTGTTTACCGGCAGTCTCTTTGAGGTGGAAGGTGAGAGATTCCTTATTGGCCTTGGTACAGAGATCAGTGAGAGGAAGCAAATTGAGGAGGAGTTGCAGCAGGCCCAGAAGATGGAGGCTATCGGGACTCTGGCGGGAGGTATAGCCCATGACTTTAATAATATATTGACGGCAATTATTGGTAACCTGCAATTGGCGCAACTGGACTATAAAAATCAGGAGAATCTTCTCAGATATCTGCAATCTGGTGAGGAGGCCTCCCAGCGTGCTAAAGATCTGGTGCAGCAGATTCTTTCGATCTCCAGAAAAGGAAAGCATGTAAAACATCCTGTGCAGCTGTCCATCATGGTCAAAGAGGTGGTTAAGCTGCTTCGAGCCACATTGCCTTCTACCATTGATATTGACCTGGAGATTGATTCCCAGGGTCTGGTCAATGCGAGTGCCACCAAGATTCATCAGGTTATGATGAATCTGTGTACAAATGCCTCTCAGGCCATGAGTGTGAATGGCGGTGTCCTCAGCATCAAACTGTGTGAAGTGAAGAAGGATGAGGGACATTCAACATTGAAAAGCAGCAAAGCTTATCTGCAAATTAGTGTGGGTGATACCGGTGAGGGAATGGATGCGCAGACGAAATCTATGATTTTTGAACCCTATTTCACCACCAAGGCAGTTGGCTCAGGTACTGGTCTCGGACTTGCTGTGGTGCATGGGATTGTTCAGGAGCATGATGGAGAGATCGATGTATGGAGCAAACCCGGTGAAGGGACAATATTTACACTCACCTTTCCATTGCTCGCAGGAAATGAGGTGCATTTCCCGGAAAATATGGAGTTACGCTGGGAAAAAATGGTAGGCAGTGAACGGATTATGCTTGTTGATGACGAAGAGCTTATCTTAAATGTCTATTCTGAGTTACTGGGTTTGTATGGCTACACGGTTACTACATTTTCCAGGGGAGAGTTTGCTTTGGCTGCCTGTAAAGAAGATCCGACTCAATTTGATCTTGTTATTACCGATATGACTATGCCGCAGATGACTGGTACGGAGCTCGGCAAACAGATCATGTTGTTGTGCCCGAAGATGCCGATTATTCTCTATACCGGTTTTAATGCAAAGGTTGATGAGGCCCAATGTCTGGAGGATGGGTTTTCTGCCTTCTTAAAGAAACCCGTTGATGCAGATACTCTATTGGCATCTGTTCGGGAAGTATGTGATTCTCAAAAAGCATCCTGAGAATGTAATCGTTATTCAGCCTCTTCAGGTCAGGAAGTGCTCATTGTATGGCCAGGGCAACGGCTCTACTGAGTTCTATTGTGGTGTAAGGTTTGCGGATAAAGCCCTTCAACCCCTTTTCCTTTAATGCTTCAATATCCGTATCACGGGAAAATCCGGATGAGATCAGTACCCGGATATTCGGCTTGATCTTCTGCATGGCCAGAAAGCATTCTTTACCGTTCATTTTCGGCATAACCATATCGGTGAGGACGAGATCGAAGTGGTCCGGATCCATTGTAAAGATATGCAGTCCTTCCTCTCCATTCTCTGCCAGCGTGACCTGATAGCCAAGGCTTTTGAGTATTTCTTTGGCAGATGCAGCAATAACTGGTTCGTCATCAATCAGTAAAATTTTTCCACTCCCGGTCACGGGAATGGACTCTTCTTCTGGTTGTGCAGCGCTCTCTTGTTTGGAAAGGGGAAGGTATATATGAAAGCAGCTGCCCTTACCCGGTTCACTGTAGAGTGTGATCGCTCCGTGATGCTGCTCCACAGTCCCGTGAACAGCAGCGAGTCCGAGACCTGTTCCCTTTCCCTGTATTTTGGTGGTAAAAAACGGGTCAAATATGCGGTGTTGATTTTCAAGCGCAATCCCTGTGCCGGTGTCACGGATTTCGATGTCCAGGTATTGACCGGGTTCAATGTCAAAGCGACTGGTGGAGCAGTAGGTCTGGTCCAGTTGCGTTTCCTTGATCCGGTAGGTGAGTTCTCCGCCATCGGGCATGGCATGACCGCTGTTAATTCCCAGATTGATCAGGGCATTTTGCAGCTGGCTCAGATCGCCGAGCACTGTGGTGTTCTCTGTCTCAATGGTGACTGAGATATTGATCTGCTTATCCAGACTGTGGGTGAGTATTGCCTCTGTTTCCTGCATGGCCCTGGTGACATCAACCAGGCCGGTCTCAATTTTATCCTTGCGGGCAAAGGAGAGGAGTTTTCGGTTGAGTTCTCCGGCTCGTTTACTAGACTCGATAATCAGTTCAAGGTATCGTTTTGCTTTTGCGTCATCACCAACATGCATTCCCAGAAGCTCAGCTCCGCCCATGATTCCACCAAGCATGTTGTTGAAATCGTGGGCAATTCCACCGGCCAGTTGCCCGATAGCATCGAGTTTACGACTGTGGGCCAGTTCCTCCTGCATGCGATGTTGACTGGTCACATCATCAATACGAATAACGGCACCTTCCACACCATTACTGATAAGTGGATATATGGTAATGTCTTCATATTTTGTCGAGTCACCGGATTGAGAAATGCGTGCATTCTCGAATATGATCTTTCTGGAGCTGATTGCTCGGGAGATTTCTTCTTTTTCTTTGCAAAGAGTTGGAAATATCTTGTTCAGGCTTCTCTCGTCAGCCCCGTAGGAAGAAATATTGCTCAGTGTTTCCGCCTGCTTGTTCCATAAGGTTATTTGGGAATTACCATCAACTCCAATCAGCTGTGATGGCATGGAGTTGATAATGTTATCGAGATAATTTTTTGTTTTGAACAGTTCTTTTTCCGTTTTCTGGCGTTCACTGATCTCAGTTTCCAGGGCAGAAATCTTTTCCTGCAGCATGCTGCGCATGGTTTCGAGACTATCACCAAGCTGACCCAGTTCATTATGGCTGCTCGTTTTGATTGAATGGGTAAGGTTCCCCTCTGCAATGTTTTTTGCCGCATCCTGTAACTGGTGCATTGGTTTGATGAATGTTTTGGAGAGAAAAAAGATTATACTGAGAACCAGAAACAGGTCCAGGATGAAAATTTGCAGAAGCGTTGCGCGACTGGTCTGCCGGATCTGTTTTTGTAATGTTTTGGTACTTGCTTGAACAATAAGCTTCCCAATGAGTAGGTCGTTGTGAGTAATTGAACTTTCTGTGCTGATGATCTCAACAGAATGATCGGGAAGAGTTGTGGAGTTGTCGGCTGTGTATATGCGTTGCGTGCTATTGGAGTCAACAGTGATCTGTGTGATATTTGGATCCGTTAACAGGGAGTGACACAGGGCTGTGACTGTTTCATTATCAAAATTGTAGAGGGGCAGTTCCAGGGCTGTGGCCAAGCGGTGACTGTCCGCCTCCAAGGAGGAATACAGTGAGCGGGTCAGCTCATCTGTTTCTGTCTGGACCCGCTGCCAGCCAAAAAAGGAGAGGATAATAGTAGTCGTCAGTAGGGCAATTACGGAGAGCTGACTGAGCAGACCACCGCTGAAGAGGGAACATTTCTCGGGCAGAATCCTCACTGATTTTTTCCTGCAGGTTGTTGCCGGTAATCCTGCATCAACTGATTACGCCACATTTTGATCGTTCCATTCTCTTGTAATCGTTTGATAATCTCATTTACTTGGGGCAGCAGTGTGCGTGAACTGCTTTTTTTTGAAAAGGTCAGGTGCATGCCTTCTTCAACGATTGGATTGGGTAGTATTTCACACCATGTAGTGGCATTGAGTGGGTGTGCATGAATCAGCCAGGGATAGTAGCCCCAGAGCATGTAGTCCACCTGGCCGCTCTGCAGGTTTTTAAATGCTGCCTCTGTGGTGTAGGTCCTAGAGAGTTGCAGTTTATCTGTGATAAATAAATCAAGTTCCTGTCCGTAACTCTCTCCAAACATAGCCACTCCACGCCTGCCGATAAGATCTTCCCGGGTGGTAAAGGAAAAGGAGCGGTTTTTGTGGACAAAAATACTGGTTGGGTCCTGCATATAGGCAATGCTGTACTCCATGTAGGAGCGGCGATCCTCATTGGTATAGGCACCGATGAGGATGTCGATTTCGCCGCTTCGAACGAGTTCCTGAACGCGTTTCCAGGAGTCGATGGGGCGCATCTCACACTTTTGATTCAGTTCCAGGCATATGGTTTTGATGAGCTCTGCGCCAATGCCAAGTAGTTGCGAGTCCTGATTCCACATATAGGGCGGATAATCCGGGTGTCCGGAGATAATGAGTGTTGAATCAGACCGACAGGGAGTGGCTGCCGGGAGAAGAATGGAGAGGGTGAGCAGAAAACAGGGCAGAAATTTTATGCTTTTAAAGGATAATGTCATAGGGTTCTCTAGCTTTGTGAAGGTGTTGCTGCCTTTTTGGGTTGTGACTGATGCAGTACTTTTTGTGTGACACTGGCCATTCTTGAGAGGGTAACCGGTTTAGAAAGAAAAGCACTGACACCGAGCTCCTGAGCCTGTTGGGGGCTGAGGAGCTCACTGAAACCGGTGCAGATGATAATGGGTAGATCAGCTCGCAGGTTTAGCGTTTCGCGGGTGAGTTCGGCACCGGTAAGACCGGGCATGGTCATGTCGGTAAAAAGGAGATCAAATTTTTCCGGTTCGGCACGGATCCACTGCAGTGCCTGGTTACTGTCTGTGGTGATAGTAACCTGGTAGCCAAGGGAGGTAAGCATTTCCTGATGCACTTTGATAACACTTTCCTCATCATCGACCAGCAATATGTGTTCTGTTCCTTTTGCCAGTACTGTTTCGCTGGGATGGGTTTCCTTACCTGTTTCTTCTTGCTGGACAGGTAGGAAAATACGAAATGTAGAACCTTTTCCTTCTTTACTGCTGAGGAAGATATCACCATTGTGACTCACGACAATACTGTGTACCACTGCCAGTCCCATTCCGGTGCCCTGGTCCTTTACCTTGGTGGTAAAATAGGGTTCAAAGACGCGTTTCTGGATGTCTGTTGGTATTCCACTGCCGGTATCACTTACTTCAAGGCAGAGGTGAACTCCAGGTGAAAGGCGTGGCAGTTGACTGCACTCACTGGTTGACAAGTCAAGACAATGAACCGACACCTTCAGCACACCTCCCCGTTCACTCATTGCATACCCGCTGTTGGTGCAGAGGTTCATCAGCAGCTGGTGGATCTGCGTGGGATCTGCCAGGATTTTTCCACAGTCCATATCTATATCGTGCTGTACCTCTATGGTTGAGGGGAGAGTGGAATTGAGCAATTTTAATACTTCTGTCACAATGGGCTGGATAGAAAGGGGGGTCATCTCCTGTTCCTGTTTGCGGCTGAAGGAGAGGATCTGCTTGACAAGTTCGGTGGCACGTCCGGCAGCCTCCATAATGGTGTCCAGCCCCTGTTGCATCTGGATGTCGTCATTTGCCTGAAGGCGAAGTAAGTTGGCATAACCGACAATGGGGGTCAGGATATTGTTAAAGTCGTGGGCAATGCCTCCTGCCAGTGTGCCGATGGCCTCCATTTTTTGCGCTTGTCGGAGTTGGGTCTCCAGCTGTTTCTGGTCACTGATATCCCGTACGATATGGACAATTCCCAGTAATGTTTGACTGTCATCCAGGATTGGAGAAACGGTGACTTGGCAGCTTCTTTTTGGCATCCCAAAGCTCATCCCTGTTGTTACGGGCTGCAGGCTGTTTTTGACTGAGTAAATGGGGCAATGTTCACAAAGGTCTTTGTCAGGAGAAAAGAGCTCAAAACATTTTTTCCCCACGATCTCTTCAGTTGTGAGGTGAAAATAATCAAGAGTGGCCTGGTTCACTTGCAGCATCTGGAAATCTGTATCCTGAATGATTACCATATCGCCTATGGCATCAAAAGTCCGTTGCCAGAGGAGTTCACTCTCCCGTACAGACTGAAGCGCTCCTTCCGTTTTTCGTTTTGCCAGATGCAGGTCGCAAAAAGTGTTGACCTTACTGAGCAGTATCTGTGGCTCAATGATTGGCTTACAGATATAATCCACAGCTCCAGACGCATAGCCCTGATAGATATGTTTTTCATCCGTGCTGATAGCGGTGATAAAGATGATGGGTATCTCTTTCGTTTTCTTGCTTGCCCGCATCAGGTCGGCAACTTCAAAACCATCCATATTTGGCATTTGTACATCAAGAAGCACCAGGGCGATGTCATGATGCAGCAGAAGCGTAAGGGCTTCTTTACCTGATGATGCAGATATGATATTGATGTCAAGATCATCCAGCATTGCCTCAAGACTTATGAGGTTTTCCGGTCGATCATCGACTATAAGGATAGTTGGTTTCAGTTCCATAAGTTAGATTGTATCACAATTGTCATCTGCTGTTGAAGTACTTTTTGAACTGGTATCCAGTAATGTTCTTAACAGTGCACCAATTTGATCCAGCGGGGTAATGTAATCGACCTGAGTGGCTGCAATTGCCGCCTCAGGCATACTGGCAGCCGTAGCAGACAGCGGCTCCTGTACAACCGCAATACCGCCGCACTGTTTGATGCATCGCAGGCCTTTACTGCCATCACTGTTGGCCCCAGTGAGAATCACTCCAATAAGCTTTTTGCCATAGACATCTGCACCACTCTCAAACAGGACATCTATACTGGGACGCGCATAATTCACCTTTTCATCATAGGAAAGAGAGAAGGTGTGGTCATCTTCTATCAGTAAATGGTAATTGGGAGGTGCCAGATAAATGGTGCCCGCAGTGGCTTTTTCTTTTTCTGCAGCGACCTTGACCCGCAATGAACAGTGACTATCCAGATGGCGTGCGAGAAAATCATCGGCCTGTGGGTCGTGATGCTGTACCACCATAATCGGTACAGGAAAGTCTGCGGGCAGCGGTGGCAGAATGGTCTGCAAAGCCTGAAGGCCGCCAAAGGAAACGCCGATAACTATGGCACTGTAGTGAGGGTGGCTTTTTGTCCTGGCCATGCATTTTCCGCAGAGGAGTGAATTCGTTAATAGTTCTTTTGGTAAATCTGTTCTTTTTCTGCAATGGCAGTGAAGTTGTCTTGCAGGTCGGAAAAGTGAAGACTTTCCTTGCTGCCGAGACACAGTATACCACCGCGACAGAGACTGTCATAAAAAAGACGAATGACCCTATTCTGCAGTTCCCTGCTGAAGTAGATCAGTACATTACGGCAGACAATCATCTGCATCTCTCCAAAAACCTGATCGATAACCAGATTGTGATTGGCAAAGAGTATCTTTTCTTTGAGTTCCGGAGCCATTATTGCCCGTTCATAGCGTGCTGTGTAGTAGTCTGCAAATGAGCTCCTGCCGCCACTCTGCTGATAATTCTTCGTGTATTCCTGTATTGCCGCTGTCGAGATGATGCCCTCTTTTGCTTTACTGAGGATCATATCGTTGAAGTCGGTACCGTAGAGTTGCAGATGTGAAAAAAGGCCCTCCTCCTTCAGGAGAATAGCCATGGAGTATAACTCTTCCCCGCTGGCACAGCCTGCATGCCACACCTTAATAAAGGGATGGGTTGCAAGGATCGGTACAACTGTATTGCGCACGGCCAGGAAAAAAGAGGGGTCACGAAACATTTCCGTTACATTGATGGAGAGATCATACAAAAGAGACTGAAAAAAATCTCTGTCAGTGAGCAGGCGGTGCTGCATGGCGGAGATATTTGCCATACCGGAGAGTTCCAGATGGCGGCGAATCCGCCGTCTGATATGGGCTGTGGAATAGTTGCGGAAATCGTACCCATATTGCAGAAAAATAGCTTCGAGGAGAAGGGTGATCTCAATCTTTTCTGTTTCCCGAGCTGTTTTCACCTGACTCTGATTCTGCTCTTTTACTAGCACATCCACACTCGTAACATTGATAGTAATCTTTCCACATCCACGGGTTTTGCCAGATAATCATTGGCACCTGCTTCAATACATTTCAAGCGGTCGCCCTGCATTGCCTTGGCGGTGAGGGCGATTATCGGTGTTTTGGCATGTGCTGCCTGTTCTCTTATTCTGCTAATTGCCTCAAAACCATCCATCTCCGGCATCATGATGTCCATAAGCACCAGGTTGACATCGGGATGGGAGGCAAGCATTTCCAGTCCTTTTTTCCCATTTTCAGCGGCCACAACCTCCATACCCTTTTCCTCAAGGGCACTGGAGAGGGCAAAGACATTACGCATATCATCATCCACCACCAGAACTTTTTTATTGGCAAAGATATCTTCTCGTTTGTGGTATGAGGCGAGCAGGCGTCGTTTTTCGTCAGGAAGTTTTTCTTCCACCTGGTGGAGAAAAAGAGTGGTTTCTGCCAGTAATCTTTCCGGTGATTGAATGCCCTTAATGATAATAGAATCGCTGTAGGGGCGTAGTCTTTTTTCTTCTTCCGGGA
>JAOZKX010000191.1 GCA_029935135.1 Desulfocapsa sp. | reverse complement strand
ATGTGGAGATTTGCGGATTGGTTAATCCCTGCTCAATCTTAGAGATATGACTTTGCGGCAGGCCTAGTTTTTTCCCAAGTTCGGCCTGGGTAAGCCCTTTCTCTTGACGCGCAGACTTAAGACTTTGAATGATTTTACCCATGCATATATATTAAAGCATATACAGACACATGTAAATGTGTTTAAGCATATAATGGGAGCATGCTCTAAATTTTTCCTTGCTTTTCTCACAGTTATGCACAATTAAATTCTTTCCCTTATTTATGTCCGGTCAATATTGCTAACGATTTTTTGTGCATTTTCATTATTACCCGGCATTAACAACAGGAGGAAATTCTGGACGCAAAGGCAATGTACTGTAAGTGACATAGCTACCGCGGGTACCCCCCTCAAGTGATAGTGAAAAGTAGAAAATAGAAAGTATATATTACCGCAGCTTCGCTGCCATACTAAACTTTAAAACTTTCAGTTCCTGGCCTCCTTCGGTGCTTGAATCCGCATAAACAATTCACTATTCTCATGCAGTTCCCAACCTCGTTCCCCAAAGTTACTTCTGGCCATTTCACTCATAGTCCCTGCAATATATAGTTCATGTTTCTTACCGGAAGATCTGTCGCGTCCGGAGAATTTACCAAGCCTCTCTGACCAGCTGAGATAATCGACAGGTGCGGCAATAACAATACTGCCTTTCGTATTTGTCGCGGTCACCATTCCTCGTACTATAATGGCCTGTAGTGGCTGTATTGTCTTATGATAACGGAGCAGCATACGCATACTGTTAACAACAAAGCGGGCCTGATCAACCGTCACCACGGACAAAGCCAATTTCATGATATCTTCATGGTCGTCGACCTTGGCCAGCCCATCAATAGCAGAAGTGAGTGCCGCCTGATAAGAGAGTGGATAGGCGCGGTGACGCAGGAGCCGATCCACATCATCCTGGCTGACATCTGCAGCAAGCAATGTCTCTTCAATTTTAACGCGCAGATCACCGGGCGGCGTGTCCCAGACCCAGTTGGTTACCAGACCGGATGTGGTTAAAATTATACTACCGGGTATCAGTGATGTTGCCAGATCGATACCAAAATCACCGGCAAATATAGACCAGGTCACTTCATCGAGTTTCTCATCGAGTACCCTGTTAGTTGTATAGGGATCTACGGCCAAGCGCTTGGCAAGCTTACGCCGTGAATCTTCAAAACCGAGGATATTGATAGCAGTATTCCCGGATGCTCTGGCAGCCTTTTCATATTTACTCTTGGTGTCGGGCAGAGCCAGAGACTGGTCTGTACCGGGCAGGTTTGCGCCAGCCCCCTCTGTACTTCCTGGAGTCTGATCATGAGCGACATCCGCAACAGTCTGCAATCCTGTCTTACTGGCACGATAGGTACGCTTAAAGAAACGACTGACACCTGCTGAAATTCCCGATGCAGCTTCCTTGGGATGATCATAGACCTGTTTCAACCCCTCCCATTTCTCTGTGGCGGAGTCCTTTGCACCATCCTGAAACTCTTCGGAAGCCTCGAAGGTCTGTAATTTGGCAAGTGCATCAATTTCATGGAGACGCATCTCAAGCATACCGGGACCGATTGCCACAAACTCACCAAATTCAGATTTTATGACGGCCCGTGTCAGAAATCCATCCGTTGGTACGGTTGATTCGATGGTGTAATGTTTGCCTTGCAGTGATATATCAGGGAATAAGCTTTCAGCGGCCATGGTTGGTGGTGTCTCATAGTCTGCGGCCCATGCGGATATCAGCATGGTTCCAAGGATACAAGAGAACAGTACACTGATTCCAAATAGTCTTATCAGCAAATTTTGTCGAATATACATTGTGTTTTTTTCTCCATAAGCGAATAGAAACATGACGATACATACAGCAACTCGTTTCAGCGCTATTTAAGTATTATTACATTCAGTGCAGCACTTTTAGTAGCTGAAGGTATGGGGAACAATATCTCTTCAGTTTTAATGCGCAGATCACCGGAAAATATAGACCAATATTACTCTGTTTTCAAATGTGGAACAAATAAATACCATGGGAATTGCCCATTCACAGCCTCTACATTTATAGTAAGTGGGCCGATCCAGTTACTTAGCCCAGCTCCACCACTGGCCGTGCAATCAGCTCGAACATAAAAATCATAGCTGGTCTCGGGAAAACCGCCCCCCCAGGTATAAGGATTAGAACTTACATTATCATGGCTTGCTGTTCCAGTGGGAATAAATCCCTGCGAGCCTATTTCCAGATCCCAGACCGTTGCTGAGCCGGTTTCCATCCAGCCCAAATCAGCTCCAGAGCTTGTTTCGTTGGCCACTGACAAAGCGGAAGGAGTTGCACAACTTGGAGGACTTATAACAGTAATTGCATAGTCTTCAACTTCTCCATCAAACTCATTTCGACAAGATGTCGCCTCACTATTGTATCTTGTGGAGACGCGCATAACAGTAGTGCCCAGTGACGCTCCAGCAGGTACAGTTATAGATAATGGTGAATTTGATGTTTGTCCATCCGGCACACTATTACCAGCCCCCAGGTCATACTCTTCTCCCTCATCATCAAAATCACAATCTTGATTCCAGTTAATCCAGACTTTTGTGTAAACTGTATAGTCGCCATCTGTATTGACATTAACAGTTAAATCATAAGAGTTTGCTAATTCAACATTCGTGGAATTAGCCGTATAATCGGAATATCCCGAAGGCTTTCCACTCACACTGTTTATCGTATTAAAAGAAACCAGAGTCGTACTGGTCCCATAGGCCATATTCCCGGATGAAGCACAGAGGGTGCAGGAGGACCCAATCGTAGTAAAAGTAAACGGTCCCACCCATTTGCCCGTAGTTACACCGCCACAATCGGCTCGAACATAAAAATCATAGCTACTGTTGGGCAAACCACCATTCCAGGTATAAGGATTAGAGCTTACACTGTCATGGCTTGGTGTTCCAGAAGGCGCAAATCCCTGCGAACCGATCTCCAGATCCCATACCGTTGCTGAACCGGTTTCTGTCCAGCCCAAATCAGCACCGGAACTTGTTGCATTGGCCGCTGACAGAGCAGATGGATCCGGGCAGGGCAATACGGATGCTGCAGTAGCAAAAGTAAACGGTCCCGCCCAATTACTTTCTCCTGCTCCTCCACCACAATCAGCTCGAACATAAAAATCATAGCTGCTATCAGGTAAACCGCCTCCCCAGGTATAAGGATTGGAGTTTATATTTTCATGGCTTGCTGTTCCGGTGGGAGTAAAGCCCTGCGAACCGATTTCCAGATCCCATACCGTTGCTGAGCCGGTTTCTATCCAGCCCAAATCAGCACCGGAGCTTGTTTCGTTGGCCACTGACAAAGCAGAAGGAATTATGCAGCTTGCAGGGCTTATAACAGTAATAGCATAGTCTTCAACTTCTCCATCAAAACTGCCTTCACAAGATGTGGCACCAGTGTCATATCTTGTGGAAATACGCATAACAGTTTTGCCAAGTGTTGCCCCGGCAGGCACACTTATGGATAATGGTGAATTTGATGTTTGACCGTCCGGAACATTAACGCCAGTTCCCAGGTCGTACTCCTCCCCTGCATCGTCAAAATCACAATCTTGATTCCAGTCAATCCAGGCTCTGCTAGAAGTTGTATAGTCACCATCTGTATTGACATGAACAGTTAGATTATAAGCGTCTGACAACTCAACATCCGTAGATATTGCTGTATAATCAGTATATCCCGAAGGTTTTCCACTTGTATTGTTTATCGTATTAAAAGAAACCAGAGTTGTACTGGTCCCATAATCCGTAGTCCCGGATGAAACACATAGGCTACAGGACTGTTCTGATGTAGTAAAAGTAAACGGTCCCGCCCAATTACTTTCTCCTGACCCTCCACCACAATCAGCTCGAACATAAAAATCATAGCTGCTATCAGGCAAACCGCCCCCCCAGGTATAAGGATTGGAGTTTATATTTTCATGGCTTGCTGTTCCTGTGGGAGTAAACCCCTGCGAGCCGATTTCCAGATCCCATACCGTTGCCGAACCGGTTTCTGTCCAGCCCAAATCAGCACCGGAACCTGTTTCATTGGTCACTGACAAAGCAGAAGGAATTATGCAGCTTGCAGGGCTTATAACAGTAATGGCATAGTCTTCAACTTCTCCATCAAAACCGCTTTCACAAGATGCGGCACCAGTATCGTATCTGGTAGAAATACGCATAACAGTTTTGCCAAGTGCTGCCCCGGCAGGTACACTTATGGATAATGGTGAATTTGATGTTTGACCGTCCGGAACATTAACGCCAGTTCCCAGGTCGTACTCCTCCCCTGCATCGTCAAAATCACAATCTTGATTCCAGTCAATCCAGGCTTTGCTAGAAGTTGTATACTCACCATCTGTATTAACATGAACAGTTAAATTATATGCGTTTGACAACTCAACATTCGTAGAAATTGCTGTATAGTCAGTATATCCAGCAGGTTTTCCACTTGTATTGTTTATCGTATTAAATGTAACCAGAGTTGTGCTTGTCTGGTATTCAATATTCCCGGACGAAGCACACACGGTACAGCTTTGGGTTGTAAAACTATGGGCAGTTGAATAATTGCCCGTACCGCATAAATTTGCCGCCCGTACATGCCAGAAGTATTCTGTATCCTCACTCAGAGAAGCAGTCTGATACGCATTGGCGCCTACAGTTGCTGTTTCAATAATATTGGTAAATAATACATCTGTCGCGATCTCAACCGTATATTCATCTGCATTGGTATCCACATCCCATCGCAGCGTTACTGATGCTGCAATATTACTGGCTCCATCTACCGGTGCAGTCATATTTACAGGTGAAAAAATGTTATTATTTACATGCAGTGTAGTGCTAACATCCTTCGTTGCAGAATTTGCTGTCCCTGTTGCAGTGACAACATACTGACCAGCCATATCACTGCTGACTCCACTTACGGTCATGGAAACAGCAGTCCCATCTGTCATTGCCTGGGCAGGACTAAAAGTAACTAATGAACCGGCAGGATTTCCGGTGGCAGAAAAGGTGGTTGTTTCAGAAAACCCATTATAGGTATTATAGATAAAAGTAAAAAAGTTTATCTGTATTATGATGCGTTCTACAATAATATTAACTG
>JAOZKX010000190.1 GCA_029935135.1 Desulfocapsa sp. | reverse complement strand
GAAACTATTAACAAGCATGATTCGTGCCCACTGGTAGTATTAATATAAAAAGAATTGTTTCTATGAAAACAGTATGGTATGTGAGCCATTCCATTGTCTGGAAGAAAAAAAGGTATGTCAAAAAAACGACATTTGAAAAAGTTAGGACAATGAGAAAACTACGGGTATTCTTGTGGGTGATTTCTTTTGATTTGCTGTCAATTCTTCTTTGTCAGCCTCTTGACTGCATAGCCTCGCATTCCTATAGTTGTGTCAAAGGGAAAAGCAGGGTGTGCGGGAAAGCTATCTGCAGAACCAGGTAAGAATGAAAGATCGAGGAGAAGGGGTTAAGGAATACATGGAATATTACCAGACATTAGGTCTTGAAAAAGGTGCGTCTGCACAGGAAATAAAGAAAGCCTATCGGAAGCTTGCACTTAAATATCACCCTGATAAAAATAAAGGTGATAAAGCAGCTGAAGAAAAATTTAAGGAGATGAGTGAGGCGTACGCGGTTCTCTCTGATCCCGATAAAAAAACGCAATATGATACATATGGCTCCACAGATTTCCATCAACGCTATTCACAGGAAGATATTTTTCGGAATTTCAACCTTGATGATATATTAGGTCAATTTGGCTTTGGTGGGCAGCGTGGAGGCGGTAGTTATCGAATGAATATGGGCGGTAATGGCAGCCCTTTCCAGTCTATGTTTGGTCAGGGTGGTTCTCCTGGTGGATGTGGAGGCTCGTGTCATCAGCCACCACCCAAAGGGCAGGATATGACCTATCAGTTGTCAGTTACCCTGGAAGATGTTCTTAACGGTGCTGATAAGAACATAGCACTGCGCAATAATGGTACCCCGCATAATGTCAGTGTGAAAATTCCAAAGGGTATTGAGGCCGGCAAAAAGCTTCGCCTTAAGGGAAAGGGCGGGCAGTCACCCTCTGGTGGGCAGGCGGGTGACCTCTATTTAAAGGTAGACATTGCTTCCCACGAATCCTTTACACGAGATGGAGACAATCTGATTCTTGAACGGAAGATTCCCTTCAGCCATGCATGCCTTGGCGTAAAAACAGAAGTTGAGACCCTTGAAGGGAAAAAGTTTATGCTGAATGTTCCCGCAGGGATCCAGGGAGGAGCGAAGCTGCGTTTGAAAGGTCATGGCCTGCCGGCAGGTCCGAACGCTGATCGTGGTGATTTGTTTGTAAAGATGGGTGTTGAGATACCAAAAGAGTTAAGTGACGAGCAGCGGGAAAGCATTGAGCATCTACAGGCTCAGGGTCTGTAAAAAAAAGAAGTTTTGCAGGTGTTGCTGCTTCAGTAGTCGGGCTGCAAGGATCTTGGCGATCCTTGCAGCCCGATAGTTCTTACAGATTTAAAAATTGGCTTCGGCAAATGCCAGCCACCCGCCGGCACTGACCAGGTCTTTGTCGTAGGAATTCAGGGTGAACATGCACTGGATTGAATCCTGCCCTGCTTCATCAGAGGTGGCAGTCAGTTGCCCCTGTTCAATGTTCACAGCAATGTTCACAGCACCATTTATCTGAAAGAGTCTGTCGATGTCCTCTTTCGACAGTTCCATTGCCAGAATGCCGCAATTAAACATATTTTGTCTGAATATCCTGGCAAAGCTCTCTGCTATAACCACATTGATGTCGTTTACTTCAAATGCCCAGACAGCATGTTCCCGTGAAGAGCCGCAGCCAAAGTTTGCTCTGGTTACAACCACCCTTGCATCTTCCATGGCCTGGGAGTGACTGTCAAACGGTTGACCGTCCAGAAGCAGGTCCTCAAGAAGATGGGGCTTAAGGGCAGTTTTAGTTATTTCGGTGAGATACTTTGCAGGAATAATCTCATCGGTGTTAATATCATTTCTGTCCAGCAAAACAGCTGAACCTCCGAATGTTTTCATGATTAATCCTCTCTATTATGCAAGAAATTGTCGTGGGTCGGTTATTTTTCCGGTGACTGCTGCTGCGGCAGCAGAAAAAGGACTCATAAGATGAACCATACCGCCTTTCCCCATACGACCATTAAAGTTTCTGTTTGTTGTAGATGCGCAAACTTCGCCTTCAGCTAGTACCCCTGAACTCATGCCCAGGCAGGCACCGCATGTTGGGTTCAATACGCAGAACCCGGCATCCATAAAGATCTTGATAATACCTTCATCAAGGGCCTGGGAGTAAATTGCCGGTGTGGCCGGGGTAACAATACCCCGGACGCCTTCAGCAAGCTTACGATCTTTTAAGATAGACGCGGCATCACGCAGGTCTTCAATTCTGCCGTTGGTACAGGATCCGATATAGATCTGGTCAACGACGGTACCGGCAAGTTCCTGGATATCCTTCACATGATCAGGTTTGTAATCGTAGGTTACTTTTGGAGCAAGGGTGGAGACATCAAACTCTATCACCTCAACATACTCTGCATCCGGATCTGAATGCCATTTGGCAAAGTCAGCAACAGCATCATCGATGGTAACGAAATCATTTTTGATAAAGGGCCAGAGGTACTCTGCCGTGACTTTATCAGGAGCACATATGCCACTTGTTGCCCCGGCTTCCACGGCCATGTTACACAGAGTCATGCGGGCAGCCATATTCATCTGTTCAACGACTGGGCCGGTGAATTCAATTACCCGATCGGTTGCACCGTTAACGGTTAACTGCTGGATAATATCAAGAATAACATCTTTTGCCGTGACCCCTGTAGTCAGGGTTCCACTGATATTGATTTTCATGGAACTGGGACTACGAAAGGTACAGACACCTTTTAGGATACCGACTTCCAGGTCTGTGGTGCCAACTCCTGCAGCGAATGCACCAAAAGCTCCATGGGTACAGGTATGGGAGTCTCCCATAATCACCGTGTAACCGGGACGGATAAAGCCTTTTTCCGGAAACAGTGCATGGCAGACACCGTTGGCACCGACATCAAAAAAATCTTTGATGTTGTGTCGTTTGGCCCATTCGCGCATGATCTTTCCCTGCATTGCAGTCTTGGAATCCTTGGCAGGTGTTACATGGTCAATAACAGCCTTTATTTTGGTGGGATCATACACACGATCCATACCCTTTTCCACAAGATCCATAATGGCGATGGGGGTGGTTATTTCGTGACATAAAACCACATCCAGATCAAGAACCATATTTTCCGGTGTGGGGCTTGCCCGCAAGTGGGCTGCAAATATTTTGTCTGCTATGGTTTTTCCCATGAGCGTACTCCATACTGTTCCATTAATAATAGGCAGGGAAAGTGAGAGTTTCCATGCTGGTTGCGTGTCTGCCCGCAGTGAATCTTTGTCAGATTGCGGACAGGAAAACCTGACATAATACTTGAAAAATGCTACTGTTGCCAGAATATTATATGGATGATAGTGGAAATACTCGTTTTATGACTACCGCTTGAACGAAAATACTGGAGATTTTCTTATGCTCACTCGTCTTTCTTTTCTTGTAACTTTTGTTTTTTTTCTCTTCAATGCCGGCTTCCTTTATGGTGCCCATGGTATTTCCATTGACGGCAAACTCAAATATCCTGCCGGATTTAAACACTTTGATTATGTGTCTGCCAATGCCGGGCAGGGTGGTGATCTTTCACTTCATGATAATGGCAGTTTTGATAAGATGAACCCTTTTACCTTAAAGGGAACAGCACCTTTTGGTCTTGATATGTTCGTTTTTGAAACCCTTGCCGTTGCCAGTCTCGACGAACCTTTTGCGGAATATGGACTGATCGCAAAAGATATAGAGTTGGCAGAAAACCGTATGTCTGTAACCTTTACTCTGCATGATGATGCCATGTTTTCTGATGGTTCCAGTGTAACAGCCGAAGATGTGAAGTTTTCGTTGGACATCTTAAAAAGTGACAAGGTGCATCCCTTTTATCCCTATTACTATCAGGATATAAAGGAGGCTAAGATCCTTGGGGAGCGAAAAGTCCAGTTCCTTTTTAATAAAACAAACAGAGAACTGCATATGGTGGCTGCGCAACTTCCTGTTATGTCCAAGGCTTTTTATACCAGTCATTCCTTTAGTGGAAACGATGGTGATAATATGGCTGCTCCCATGGGATCCGGGCCCTATATCGTTTCTAAAGTTATTCAGGGTAAATCGATCTCCTATAAAAAGAATCCCGCCTATTGGGCTGCAGATCATCCCACGCGCAAGGGATTGTTCAATTTCGAGACCATAACCGTCCATTATTATAAAGATCAGATAGTCGCTGTGAGGCATTTAAAGCCGGCGAATTTGACTTTATGATGGTGAACATTGCCAAGCAGTGGGCAAGGGACATGCAGGGGAAACGTTTTGACTCTGGTGAACTCTTGAAAAAGAGATACCCACATGCAAATAATGCAGGAATGCAGGGCTTTTTAATGAATACCAGACGCCCGCTTTTTCAGGACAAACGCGTGCGCCAGGCACTTGGTCTGGCCTTTGACTTTCAGTGGACCAATAAGTCTCTTTTCTATGAGCAATATACACGAACGGCCTCTTTTTTCTCTAATTCCTATCTGGCAGCCACCGGTTTGCCGCAGGGACTTGAACTGAGCTACCTTGAAGAGTTTAGAAAGGAACTGCCAGAGGAAATTTTTACTACCCCATTAACTCCTCCTGATACAGCAGGAAAAAGTGGGGTTCGTGGAAACTTGCGGAAGGCCCAGAAACTGTTGCAGGATGCAGGGTGGAAGATAAAAAATGGAGTCTTGCAAAATAAAGCGGGTGAAAAATTCAAATTTGAAATACTTCTGGTCTCTCCATCCTTTGAAAGGGTTATGGCTCCCTATGTTAACAATCTTAAAAAGCTGGGGGTTGAGGTCGAGTATCGCACTATTGATCCTGCACTATACACAGATCGGGTTCAGGGGTTTGATTTCGACATGATTGTTCATGTCTATGGCCAGTCTCTGTCGCCTGGCAATGAGCAAAAAAATTATTGGCACTCAGAATCAGCTGATAGAAAAGGATCGAAGAATCTTGCTGGTATAAAAAATCCAGTTGTGGATTCCCTGGTCGACAAAATCATTTACGCAGAGACTCAGGAAGAGCTTACCTCAGCCTGTAAGGCCCTGGATAGAGTTCTCTGGTATGAGTACTACATCGTCCCTAACTGGTACTTGAATGTTCATCGCCTTGCCTATCATAATATGTTTTCCATGCCTGACGCTCTGCCTCTCTATTATAA
>JAOZKX010000010.1 GCA_029935135.1 Desulfocapsa sp. | reverse complement strand
GGTATTAGGGTCAGGTCATTTTTTTAGGGAGATGGGGATGAGTGAGAGTATAACTGCAATGTATGCCAGGAAAAATTTTGGTCGCCTGTTGGATAAAACAGCTCTTTTGGGGGAAACCTTTGTCATTGAACGGGCAGGGCGGCCCATGGCTGCCCTTGTGCCTGTTGTGGAACAGGCGGAGAGTGAGGATATAAAAGGAGAGGTCGAGGATGCCCTTGAGAATGTGATTAAAAGGATTAAGGGTGACAGGTCGAAGAAACTGGAAAAAGCTATTCGTGATGCCAGAAAAGTGGTTTCCAGATTGGGGTAGGGAACTTCCATGTATCTGTGTCATATCTGCGGCAATGACATCAGTCCCGCCGATTCCAAATGTCCCTATTGCGGAAATAGTCAGGATGACCAGAAGCAGGACGATTTTTCCAGAAAAGAATTTTCCCAGAAAACTGTTAATCTGGAGCAGGGACTGCCCACTGTCGATACGGCTCTGCTGCGGCTGCAACGGGAAATAGAAACGGCGAAGATGGAAAAAGTTCGTCTTCTCACTGTGATTCACGGCTATGGCTCCACAGGAAAAGGTGGGGCCATTCGCAGGGAATGCAGGAAGACCCTCGAGTATCTCTGTCAAAAAGGGGTGATCGTAAGCTTTATCCCCGGCGAAGAGTTCCATCGCAGACATGGCCGGACAAAACAGCTTGTCAGCAGGTTCCCGGTTCTTGCAACACACTCTCATCTTGGCAAGCAGAATAAAGGGATTACTGTTGTTGTTCTCTTCTAGAGTTGCCAGCCACTAACTTCACTGAGTAAATCTGTTTTCTTTTCTTGCGTTAATTTCAAAAATGCTTACTTGTAATGAACTTAGAAATTGAGGGGATAGCTGATTCATACCAACAGTAAAGGAGTCTACATGAAACGAATTGCCGGAATTATTCTTTTTGCATCTCTTGTTGTACCAGGGGGGGCTTTTGCTGCAGATGCAGTCAAGTCCGCTGAATTAAAAACTTTTGCGGAAAAAATCGGTTACAGTATAGGGGTTGATATGGGGACCTATCTGAATGGCATAGGCGATGAGCTGGATTATGATCGTCTGTTGCAGGGATTGGAGACAGGTTTTAAGGCAGGTGAGCCGATACTCAGCCGGGAAGAGATGCAGGGTGTGCAGCAGGAATTTGCCCAGAAAATGAAAGAGAAACAGGAAGCCGAACTCAAGGCACTGCAGGAAGAAAACAAAAAGGCAGGGGATGAGTATCTTGCCAAGAATAAAGAAAAAAAAGGAGTAACTGTCACCGAGAGTGGTCTGCAGTATGAGGTCATAAAAGAGGGGACAGGGGCGACTCCAACTCCCGAGGACACAGTAAAAGTTCACTATAAAGGAACAACTGTTGACGGAAATGAGTTTGACAGTTCGTATAAGCGCGGTGAACCGGCTGTTTTCCCTGTTGGTCAGGTAATACCCGGTTGGACTGAGACATTACAACTTATGAAAGAAGGGGCAAGTTTTAGAATTGTGCTCCCACCAGCCCTTGCCTACGGTGAGAAGGGTGTCTCCGCGGCCATTGGACCTAATTCTGTTCTTATTTTTGAAGTGGAATTGATTTCCATCGTAAATGAAGAAAAAGAACAACTGTCACAGGAAGGAAAGGCAAATGGCTAAAAAAAAATGTTGTCACAAAATAGAAAAGAAGGGTAAGTGCTGTTCCAGTTGTCCCTTGTCTGATCTTGCCAAAAAGCTTAAGAAAAAAGACCAAAAGAAGAAAAACAAAAAGAAAGGGAAGAAATCAAAGAAGTAAGCACTACCAAGTGTTGCCGCTTTTTCTCCAGGCCCTGTTGTGTTATGCAACAGGGCCTGTGTTGTTTCTGCCTATGAAACCAGTTGTGCTTCTGTTCCTGCCCAGCCAAGAATCCCATCAGCCATGCTGATGTGGCCAATATCTTTCCAGTCGCGGCCCAATAAAGAAGCACCATAGGCATCGATGGCCACAGGATCAGCAGATGCGATCAGTTGCTGGACAGGAGGAGTACAATGGGCACCCCGGAGATGGGATTCAGCCATGCCGACAGAGGCATCAAGGAGGGTGAAATCCGGTGTTCTGTATCGATTAAGGTCAAGGATGGATTCCTGCATGCGTTCGTGAAATGCGGATTTCCCCCAGACACCATTTCCCCTGAAATGAGAAGGGGGAGCACAGCCCATCATGTTCTTCATGGTCAGAGTAACTCCTGCCAGAGTGTGCACCTTCAGTACCGGTACCGAGAGGAGAAATACCTCATCCAGGATAGACGGCAGATGCATAACAGGCCAGCGTTTGCAGGCCGGATTTTCTTGTTTTCTTAATGCTTCTTTGTTCAAATCCAGCAGTGGAATGTTCTTTTCTGCGGCAAAATCGCTATAGCCAAGCATCTGAAATGGATAAAAGGTGTCATATTTCAGTGAGCCCGTCCCTTCACCGATAAGAATGGGTGTCTCGGGAATCTTTTCATGCAGGTATTCTACCAGACTCCGTATCAGCCGAACCGGAGTGGTGATCGGAGGCATAAGGGCCTCAACCAGATTGGGTTTTATCAGAACTGCTTGCCCAGGGGGAATACATTGGCAAAGTTCTGCTGCATCTAAAAGATTCCGCAGATTATTTTCAAGGTCTGTGCTGGATGTTGTATGGAGTTTTATGTGGTGCATATCTTGTGGTGAAAAAATATTTACAAATTGATTCCAGTAATGTAATCTCACTGATAAGTGGAAGATTTTCCCGCATTGCACAATTTATTAGATGCTATAAGGTCGTTCATTGTGTCTTTTGCTAAGCAGTATCAGCAACTGGAAAAAAACTACGAGTATTCCCAAGAAGCCATTCACATATTGTCTGAATCTGTAGATATTTACAATAGAAATAAATCTACTTAGGGATTAAAGCGTACTCCTCAGGATAGCAAGAGGTCACTGTTAAAAACATCAGTGAAATATAAAATAGAAAAACATACTCTCATGCTCCAGCCACTGTTCCAGAATATGTTCACTTATTCACAAAACTAACTGCCCAGGTGTTTTCGATGACAGGTATCCGACAAAAGAACCATATCGTATCTTTTCTTGCTCCCCTCCTATTCCTTACTTCTTTCTCCAATGCAGTTGGAGCTAATCTAATTGATCAGTTTACCTCCTGGCCGGATACTGGCCAGACAGCATGCTATGATAATAGCAGTGTCATAGCCTGTCCGGGACCTGGCCTTGCATTCTCGGACCAGGACGGAGAGCAGATAAGCCCAGTCAGAAGCTATACAAAACTTGGAGTAGATGATGTGGAACTTGCTGTTTCTGCCACAGTCAGTGATGGCTGGATTATGGTACGAGACAATACTACCGGACTGATCTGGGAAGTGAAGACGGATGACGATTCATACCATGATAGAAACAGGGCTTTTTACTGGTGTGATCCAGATGACAGCAGCAACAGTGGGGAGATGGGCTATTGCGACGGGCAGGATAGTGCAGATTATATCTTTAGTCTGAATAATGATGGATATGGTGGATTTACAGACTGGCGTATGCCCACAGTAAAAGAGCTGTCAACTCTTCTCAATCACATTAATAGCAGTCTTATTGATGATATCTATTTTCCTCAGACGATCAGTAATTCTCACTGGACCGCAACTTCTTATGCCGGCAACCCTGCACAGGCGTGGAGCATCAGTTTCTCATACGGATTCGCCCTCCCCCGGGACAAGACAGTGGACCAGGCTTTTGCCATAAGGGCCGTACGAGGGCAACTGTCTGAAGCGACTGCTTCTTATGTGGATAATGGCGATGGTACACTTACGGATGACCATAGCCGGCTTATGTGGCGTAAAGACAGTGTCGATTCTTCGACAGGGTTGAGCTGGCAGGGCGCCCTTGCTGCCTGTGAAACAATGGATTTTGCCAACCACAGTGACTGGCGCCTTCCCAATCGCAATGAATTACAATCCCTGGCAGACTATGCTAGTTTTGACCCCACGGTTGATGCCGCTTTTTCTAATACAGAGTCCTCTCTCTACTGGAGTTCCACCACAGACCTGAAAAAACCGGATATGGCATGGCTGGTTTCATTTCAGTACGGTCTTGTCGTTTCAAATAACATCTGGACAGAATACAGCAAGATGGATGAGCACTTTGTGCGCTGCCTGCGTGGCGGTGCCGATTCCGGTGAATTTACTCTGGCGGTCTCTCTCTTTGGTGAGGGACTGGTCAGCAGCGAGTTGCCTGGTATCGATTGTGGACCGGACTGTGGCCAGACCTATCTGGGTGGAACGGCTGTAACGCTGACCGCGGCTCCTGCTGCTGGTTTCACCTTTGCCGGCTGGTCCGATACATCCTGCCCGGAAACGGAAACCTGTACCATCAGTATGGATCAGAGGAAAGAGCTCACCGCCTATTTTAGTAATTCCAACGGAACCTGTGGGGAGAGCTGGGAGTGGCTGACTCCAACCCCTCAGGGAAATGATCTTCTGGATGCTGGATTGTTTAAAGGCAAGTTTGTGGCAGTTGGCAAAGGAGGCACGATTCTCACCAGTGAAGATACTCTGAATTGGAAAAGTCATTCATCCATGACATCTGCTCACCTGAAGTCCGTGACTGAAAATCAGGATATGATAGTTGTTGTTGGAGATCAGACCGTAGTGACAAGTGTTGATGGAATAGATTGGCAGCAGATATTGTTGGAGGGGAACAGTGTCTTACCGATAGGGGTAACCTGGACAGGTGAGGTGTTTGTTTCTCTTGGAGAATATGGACAGGGAAGAAAAAGTGTGGATGGGGTGAGTTGGAGCAGTCCTGTCAGCATGACGAGCGGCTTGTCTCCTTCTGCCTTATCTTCTGGAGATGGGAATGTTGTAGCGGTAGGGCGGGACGGTGGAATCTATTCCACAACAAGTAGTGTTGGCTTCTGGTCACAGAGAAGCAGCGGGGTAATTGATGACCTGAGTGATCTTGCATGGGGAGGAGGACAGTTTGTTGCGGTTGGCGGTAGTTCCGGAGGATGGGGGAGTGATCCAACATCTGTTATTCTTACCAGCCCGGATGGTATTACCTGGACAAGCAGGAGTAGTGGCCAGTCTGAGAAAATTTATAAAGTTATCTGGACAGGCAGCAAGTTTCTTGCTTATGGCACTGATTTCACCATTGAGAGTATAAATGGCTCAAGCTGGACTCTTGCTGCCTCAACAGGCATTCCCGGAACAGATGATTATTATACCTTCCTGTCGTGGGCTGGAGACCGCGCTATAGGCGTTGGGCCTGGAGGGTATATGGCCTCCAGCAGTAACGGTTCATCGTGGACGAATCTTTCAGAGAGTCTGGTGGATGAATCCGTGAGCTACATCAGTCTAAATGGGGTAGCCATATCAAATGGACGCAGCATTGCCACCGGTTATATCAATATTAACTATACAGCAAATTCACTGGTACTAACCAGTGATGATGGAAAAAGCTGGGTGAGAAGATCAACTGGTACCACTGCTGAAATTGAAGATATTCTTGCCTTGGGTTCTGATAATCTTATAGCCGTTGGTGAAGAAGGAACTGTATTGACCAGTACAAATAATGGTACCAGCTGGAGCAGTCGTTCCATTGGTACTTCCCACCTGAGTACAGTTATAGTCGGACATAATCGCTATGTTACTGTCGGCACAGGGGGAGCAATCTATACCAGTAGTGATACGGTGAGCTGGGCCGCTCAAACCAGTAATACCAGTCTGGATATATATTCTGTCGCCTGGAATGGACAACAATTTGTTGCTGTTGGTGCTGAAGGAACCCTTCTTACCAGTCCTGACGGAACAACTTGGACGAATGTCCCTGTGACCACTACCTCAGATCTGCGTGATATTATCTGGAACGGAGAAATGTTTGTTGTTGTCGGTGGAATATGGTTTGATACTGTGGCCTTAACGAGCAGTGATGGTATTTCCTGGCAGGAAAATAACGGTCTTGGAGGGCGATCTATTTATCGTGTAGCCTGGAATGGACGCCAGTTTGCTGCCGTAGGCACGGATTCTGTTTTTACCAGTAGTGACGGAACTAGCTGGAATCACATACCGTCGCCAAGTAATTCTGGCGGTGCGGCCATTGTATGGAACTCTGAATGGGGACAATTTATGACAGTGGGAACAGGAGAACAGATCCTCCGTTCCAGAGACTGTACCATAAAAACTCTGCAGGTGGTTAGCAGCGGATTAGAACAGGGAACAGTTACCTCCACTCCCAGTGGAATTGACTGCGGCGAAGACTGTACTGAAATCTTTGATTTTGCTATGCCGGTAACGCTCCATGCCGAACCGGAATACGGCTGGCAGTTCTCTCTCTGGGGAGAAGCCTGTAGTCATGCCGAGGGGGAGACATGTGAAATAACCATGATGGAAAACAGTCTGGTTACTGCAGTCTTTAAGCCGGCTGAATATTCCCTTATTATTACCAAAGCGGGTGATGGAACAGGGACTGTGAACAGCAATATGGCCGGTATTAACTGCGGTGCGACCTGTTCCGCTCCTTTTCAGCACAACAGCCAGGTTATACTCACGGCCACGGCTGACTCTAATGCACAATTTGATGGCTGGGGTGGTGATTATTGCTCTGGTAGTGGAACCTGTACGGTGACCATGGATCAGGCCAAGGATGTGGTAGCGATGTTCAGCTATATCAATGACTGTGATCCACTGGATAACTGGGAAAATGTCGCACCACTACCGCAAGAAAGCAGTTTGAGTGATGTGATCTGGACAGGGAACGAGTATATTGCCGTGGGGGGTGTCGGGACCTTTATTAGCAGTCCTGACGGGGTAAGTTGGTCGATCTTTGAAACAGGAGTAAGTGATAGCCTGTTACAGGTTGCATCAAATGGAACCCTTGCGATCGCTGTAAGCCGGAGTGGGTTTTATTCCAGGGAATACGGTATGGGGAAACCCGACATTTCTCCCTTGGGGACAGATTATGGACTTCGAACTATCGGTTACGGCAATGGGAAGTTTGTTGCCGCCGGCATCGTTAACTCTACTGGGCGCATGTTTGTAACGACAAGTACAAACGGGCTTAGCTGGACCCGAGCCTATCAGCCAACCCAATCTGATTATCCATCTGATGTTATCTGGGCGAACAATACATTTCTCATCATGTGCCTCAATGATCTTGTGCTTTCAAGTCCTGATGGAAACATCTGGACAGAACATACTGGGGGAAATGGTCGTACAGTGGCATGGAATGGGTCAGAATTCAGGACAAGTTCTAACTACTCAAGTCCGGATGGGAGTACATGGCGTTCTCACAGCCTTCCGGAAGGCGTGTCTCCTGCTCATGGTATTATCTGGAACGGGGAGCAATGGCTGTTAGTAGGACAGAGAACAATCATCGTTGATGGTTTACAGGTTATCGTTCAAATACTGTTGTCCAGTGATGATGGGGTGAACTGGAGTGAAGATCCATCGGATATAGGAGAGCATGTGGCAGCCGGGGTCGTTCATGACGGTCAGATAGTGACCGTTGGTATAAACGGCGCAATCCACAATAGTACTGATGGGGAAAATTGGAATGAAATATCTTCTTTTACCGAGGCTGGGAAAGTTATAGCCATAGGTGTCAATAATGACCGTCTGGTGGCATGTGGCAATGAGGTTATTGTGAGCAGTGGGGATGGAACAGATTGGACACTGCATGATGATATGGATATCGACTCACTAAGCAACATTACCTGGTCCAATGAAAAGTTTTTTGCACTTGAATATTATGGAGAAACAATAGGCATCAGCAGTGATGGTCTCTCTTGGGATATTCACAATATCAGTGGCGGACCGATTGGTTATCGAGAGTTTGTATGGTTTAACAATAAATATTATACAAGCTATAATGATGCTGGTAATCCTACAATGAAAAACAGTTCCGATGGTATACAATGGAACTCCTATTCAGTGAACTGTAGCCCTGTTAATGAATGTGGAATGTTGGCGCATTTAACCTCTCATGGAGGATTGCTTTTTGCGTATTCTTCCATAGATAAATGGGTCTACAGCTCCCCGGATGGTGTTAACTGGACCAGACAGTTGTATTCTGCATTAGCTATAAGTGGTTTTACTTCGAATGGGAATTTACTTGTCGCCTTTTCTACAGGTGTGATTTACACAAGCCCGGATGGAATAGACTGGACAACTATCACTTTGGAGGGCTTAAGCAGTAGTACCATTGATTCTGGATTTTGGGATGGAAATCGTTTTGTTGCCACTCATCTAGTCCCAGGGGATACAGACTCAAGCATTTTTATGACCAGTGGGGATGGGGTTCACTGGTCAAGTCGTGAAATTGTTTTTGTGGGTAAGTATGCCAGCAGAACGGTGAAGTTTGGTAATTTGTATTATTCTGTCCAAAATGGTGGTTCTGGCATTTCTCGTTCCCTATCCTGTGACCCTCTGTACCGCACCCTGAGCACTCAAAGCAATGGAGATGGGACCATTGTCAGTTACCCTGCAGGAATTGATTGTGGTGTAGACTGCAGTGGTTCCTTTATCCAAAACGCTGTAGTGGCCCTGCAGGCAGTTCCCGCCACCGGATCTGTATTCATTGGCTGGTCTGAAGAGGGATGTGGCAGCAGCATCTTCTGCACTGTGACCATGGGTCAGAGCCGCAGTGTCACAGCCTTTTTTGATCTTGATGATGACGGCGACACCATCCCCGATACCACAGATAACTGCCTGGCCCTCAATAACCCAGAGCAGAAGGACAGTGACAGCGACGGGCTTGGAGATCTTTGTGACGGCTGTCCCTATGACATGAATAAGGATGAACCCGGCAGTTGTGGCTGTAATGTTGCAGATGTAGATAGTGATAATGATACCATTCTTGATTGCAATGAACTTTGTCCCGGTGATGTGAATAAAACGGATCCTGGAATCTGCGGCTGTGGAGTGGCAGATATTGACAGCGACCAGGATGGTACCGAGGATTGCAATGAGACCTGCTTTGAAGATCCCAATAAATTCGAACCCGGCATATGTGGCTGTGGAGAGGCGGATGTCGACTCGGATCAGGATGGTCCACTGGACTGCCAGGAAGAGTGTCCTCAGGACCCGAATAAGACTGAAGTCGGTATCTGTGGGTGTGGAGTCGTTGATTCAGAAACAGATGGTGATGCCGATCTGGTCGTTGATTGTGTAGACAATTGTCCAGAGGTAAGCAATCCTGATCAGATGGATACGGACAATGACAGTATTGGCGACAGTTGTGAATATGTCTTTCCCTGGAATATTTTCGTACCTGCAATGCAGTCTGGACGATTATGATGCTGCCCATTGGCAGGGGGAAGATCTGGGAGCTAATGGTGATATTTAGCCGGATTTATCTGATCCTTCCTTTACAGAAGCCGGGGAATATAATATAAAATGGTCCACGCAACTATCGTGATGAAATAAAAGAAAAAAATATCGTCCATGAGTGGAGTTACTGGAATGATCACCATTACAATTGATCAGGAGGCATGTAAACAATGCTATTCCTGTATTGCAGAATGCCCCTTTGATCTTATTAATCTGAATAAAGAAGGCTTTCCGCAGCTACGAAAGGCGGCAGTGAAAAAATGTATTCGCTGTGGGCATTGCATGGCTGTCTGTATGGCCGATGCCCTGGATATCAGCATCTCACCACTCGCTGACAGTGATTCTGTCAATCGGGATCTCCTCCCTTCTCCGGAGGCCACTCGCCATTTTCTGCTCAGCAGGCGCTCCATCCGCAGTTATAAAAAGAAGGGCGTTGAACATTCCATCCTGGAAGATATCCTGCAAACAAGTTGTTATGCTCCAAGTGCCCATAATGGTCAGCCTGTGCACTGGCTGGTAGTTGAAGATTCAAAGGAAGTGGAACACCTTGCCGGTATGGTGGTGGATTGGATGAAAGAGTTGAAGGTCTTTCCCGGGCTGACTCGTGCCTGGGACCAGGGTGTGGACAAAGTGCTGCGGGGTGCACCGCATCTTCTCATTACCCATGCTGATCCGCAGGTAAGCGAACATCCCGTAGAAGATTGTACCCTTGCCACGGCCTACCTTGATCTTGCAGCACACAGTCACGGTATCGGCAGCTGCTGGGCGGGCTTCCTGATGCAGGCTTTCCAGCACTATCAACCGATTATCGATGAATTGAATCTGCCGGATGACCACAAGGTCTATAGTGCCTTGATGCTCGGGTATCCAAAATTCCGTTATCGTCATATTCCCAAGCGGGATGAGCTGAAAATCAGCTGGAGATAGAGCTACTCTGGGGAGATGTTGAAAGTTTTTGGGGATTGTCATGAAGTTCCTATATATTCCCAGAAAATACATGCGAAATCCATCTGATAATTTCCGGAAATTGCAACTATGATAAACTCAATTACCACCTCTGTATTTGATATTTTTAAAATAGGCCCTGGTCCTTCAAGTTCCCATACCATCGGACCAATGAAGGCAGCCAACAGTTTTCTGGAGAAGTTGAAATCGTCTTCTGCGGATCTAATAAAGCGGATAGACACCATAGACATTTATCTCTATGGTTCTTTAAGTGCCACAGGTCTTGGCCATGGGACTCACAAGGCCGTTCTTGGCGGTCTGCTTGGCTGGACTCCTGAGGAGTGTGATGCCGATAGTCTTCTTCAGCTCCTCAGCCGGGATGACGATATTTATGAGATTACGATTGGTGAACACAAGGTCTCTTGCAGGGGCACGAATATTCATTTTGCTGGAAGCGGAGACAAGCTGCACTATCAGAATACCTTGATCTTTAAGGCCAGGGGGAATGATGCAGTATTGCTGAGCGGGGAATACTATTCCATAGGCGGTGGATTTATTCGTGAACAGGGAGAACTGGAAAGTAAGCGGCCACACCTGCCCCACTGTTACGATAATATGTCGGAACTGAGTCAGATTGTCCTGAAGCAAAAAAAGCCTCTTCCGCGAATCATCCTGGAAAACGAAGCCGCACTGGGTAACAGATCTCTACAGGAGATCGAAGCTGGGCTTGATCGTATTCTTGCGGCCATGAAAGATGCTGTGACCAGCGGCCTGGCAAGAGATGGTGTCTTGCCGGGCCCCATTGGCCTGCAACGAAAGGCCAGGGTTCTTTACTCACATTCGCAGGCTGCTCCCAATAGTCATGACCGCTTTCTGGCAATCCTTAATGCCTATGCCCTTGCCGCTGCAGAAGAAAATGCGGCGGGCAGAAAGGTGGTTACGGCCCCGACCTCAGGTTCTGCCGGTATTATTCCCGCCATTGTTTCCCTGTTGGCTCAACATTTTGATCACACTCCAGAGCAGCTGCGAAATGGTCTGTTGGCAGCGGCGGCCATTGCCTTTGTCGCCCGTCACAATGCCTCCATAGCCGGTGCAGAAGTGGGCTGTCAGGGCGAGGTGGGTGTGGCAGCAGCCATGGCTGCCGCTTTTCTGGCTCAGGCCAATGGTGCAGATATCAAACGGGTTGAAAATGCTGCAGAGATAGCCCTTGAACATCATCTGGGACTCACCTGTGATCCGATTGATGGCTATGTGCAGATCCCCTGTATTGAGCGCAACGCCATGGGAGTCGTCTCTGCATACAATGCCTATATTCTGGCAATCATTGGTGAACCGCTTCGCCAGAAAATATCATTTGATCAGGTGGTGGAGGCCATGCGTATCACTGGCCAGGAAATGTCGGCAAAATACAAAGAAACCGCCCTGGGGGGGCTGGCTGTCTCTTATGTTCATTGTTGATAAGTCTTTGCGGATCAGTCCCCACTGGAAATAATATCATGAAAACAAAGAAAAAAGGAACGATCATGATCGCCCTGCTGGTAACGGGTAATCTTATCGGTGCAGGTATTCTGGCTTTACCCATGCAGACAGGCGGAGCTGGGCTTTTCTTCTCTTTCCTGGCCATGGCCGTCTTCTGCGGGGCGATGTACTTTTCAGCCATCGTTCTGGCAAGAGAAGCAGTGGAACAACAGGAAGAAGATTTCAATTACCCCAGTCTCTATGGAAAGTACCTGGGGCCCGTTGGTAAATGGCTGGCCACCATTGCCAACCTCCTTATTCTTTATGGTCTGCTGACGGCTTACATTGGTGGTGGTGCGACTATCATTGTCTCTGCCATCTCAGATAAAGCAGGCTCAGGCCCTGTATTGACAATCGCTGTTACCCTTATTCTTTTTATTGCCCTTTCTGCCTTTACAGCAGCTGGGGCAGGTTTTGTTGCTCGCTACAATCAGCTGCTGATGCTTTTTCTCGGCCTCTGTTTTGCAGCTTTAGTAGTGATGGGTGCAGGTCATGTGGAACTGAAAAAAATGATCTTCCATGATCTGCGATTTCTGCCCATTGCGATTCCTGTTATCCTTACCGCCTTTCATTTTCACAATATTATTCCCACAATCTGTAAAGATATGGAGTGGGATCTGCCGGCAATTTCCAGGGCCATGCTTCTGGGCATGGTTATCGGTTTTATTATGAACCTGATCTGGGTGGCCGTTGGTATTGGTGTCTTACCGCTTACTGTTGGCAGTAATTCCATTGTCAGTGGTTTCGAACAAGGGCTGCCAGCCACCGTGCCCCTGGGGCGAATGTTGGCTAATTCACTCTTTTCTGCCGTGGCCATTGCCTTTTCCCTGACAGCCATCTGCACTTCTTATGCAGCTAATGGCATCGGCCTGATGGATTTTAATCGGGATCTCCTGGGCGGAGAGAATAAACTGAAGATTATTGCAGCCACCTTTCTGCCACCGCTTATTATAGCCCTGCTCTTTCCCACTGTTTTTCTTAAGGCCATTGGTGTTGTGGGAGGGGTTGGTATTGCCCTGCTTTTTGGAGTGTTGCCGGCAATTATCTTCTTTCTTAAGCACAGGTCTCTACCAGCAAGGTTTCTGGCCCTGACAGTTGGCCTGCTCTTTACTGCGGCGCTGCTCGTTGATCTCAGTAATGATTTTGGCCTAATCAAAACCGATGCCATCCTTGATGATCTGTTGATCAAGTCACATATGCAACTGGATCAGTAGTATAGAATCAGAGTGATTTTTTTTTATGACAGCGACGCATACTTAGAAGCTTTGCGTTCATTATTGGCCAGAGTTTTTAGAGCTATATCCACAGAGAGGACATGGCAGGTAGTTGGTGATAGTCCCAGTGGCATAATCGTAGCGTGATCGTAACTGTCATTCTTCCAGTTGGGTACTGCCAAGGATAACCGGTGTAAATATAACCCATGGCGAGGATACCGTTGGTATAATCGTTATCGCAGTACTTCTCGTGTTATTGTTCTCGTTATCTTCAGCAATATTCGCATTGTAATCAGCAATAACACCAAGATATCGTAGTCCCATTATTGCTGTTTCTGGAATTGTCACCGTTATCTGTCCGTTCCCCTCCGCTGGATAATAGGCATTCGCTGCCAGTTCTGGAACAATAATGGTGGTTAGTTGGGTATCTACTGTGGTAATAGTCGAGTTTGTTGAATAATAGAAAGCGACATCAAAAGAACGACCAGTAGCACTGCTGGAATCACTGTTTAAAATCCTGTAACGGATTGTGACCTCTTCACCCGGCACCTGACTGGAAGGAGTGATGATCATCGTTGATACTAGGAGGTCTGGGCTCAGAGGAATAACGGTGATCGCCGCACTTCTGCTGTTATTGTTCTCGTTACTTTCAGTAATTTCATTGTTATAATCAACAATTGCACCAAGGTATCGTGTGCCCACCAATGCTGTCTCCGGAAGAGTCAGCGTTATCTGCCCGTTACTGGAGGATGGATAATAGGAGGCGGGGGCAAGTTCTGGAATTGTGAGGGTGGCTAAACGGGTATCTACTGTGGTAATAGTCGAGTTTGTTGAGTAATAGAAAGCAACATCAAAAGAACCGCCCGTGCCACTGGTGTCATCACTGTTCAAGATTCTGTAATGTATCACTACCTCACCGCCGGGTACCTGACTGCTGGGGGTCATTGCCATGGATGTCACCAGGAGATCAGGGGCAGCATAACACTTCTCAGCCATGCCAATAAAAAATATCCCGATACAGAAAAAGAATATACATTTCATCCTGAGTTACCTCTTAGGTTTTGTTCGCACTGTTTTTTCCAATAAGTACTCTTTTATGGTGTCAGCTTTCTTCTTTATGGGGAACGATTTTTGCTGAGACTCCCTCAGGATCTGAGTTGGGCGTAATATTTTTTCAGATCCACCTCAAGAAATCGCCGTATCTTTGACAGATTGCTTGAATGTGCCAGCCAGAGGTCTTTACTTTTGGTGTTCTGTAAAAGCGTATTGGTTTTTTCTGCCATTTTATTCCAGAGATTCCTGCGGTATTCAGTGTCCTGGTTTACCAGATTACCGCTGTCTGCAAGGGTTTTCTGGAGTAGCCTTTTAAAACCGAAATTCTTAAATATCACCAGTCCCAGGGCCAGGGTGCCAAAGAGAAAAATGAGGGGAAGGATCAGGTTCATAAGAGAAACCCCCTCTCCCCGCAGGGCAGAGATCATAGAGTGCTGCGGCAGAGAAATCATGCTGTTGGTCAGGACATCCCCGAAACAGAAGAGAGCAACACCTATGGCAAGTGAGATCTTGCCGATTTTCATAAAGAGCTTTCGTCCTCTGCGGCTAAACTCGCTCATGGCCTCGCAGACTATTTGCAGTTCATTCACCTGGCGGTCGATATCTTCCAGTATATGATTCAGGCGAAGACCCGGGGCGGCATGTATCTTCTCCATCAGCTCATTCCTCTCCTGGGGCCATGAGTCGAGGACCTTGGGGACATTGGCTATCTCGGGCGAATAGGTAAGATAAATATGGGGAATATCTTTACGGCCTGTCATCTGGGACATGTTCCAGCAGAGTGTGCCGTAAGAACGCATCAGATCACTGATATTATCACATTCATCAATACGGCTCATAACGAATATGATCCTGTCTTCGCCGGATTTTTCTGGTAGGGTATTTCGGATAGCCGAGTAGGTCTCTTTGATGGTCCCGGCCTTATGGGGATCAAACATGAGGACGATCAGATCCGCCATTTTGGCAAATTCACCCAGTACCTCCATGTAATCATAGCCGCGGTCCTTTTCTGTTGTGGCATCCAGCATACCCGGGCTGTCAATGATGGCCATATCTGCAAAGGTTGGCGAGTCGATATTCTTCAGGCACAGGTGTGAGGTAAGTTTCTCACCATATTTCTTGAACTTCACAAAGGGCAGATGCTCGTCATTGATGAGTGTTGAGCCTGGTACTTCCTGTGGCCGATCGTCGCCCTCATTGGTGATCACGGTAAAGGCATCATCTGTGGGAGCCTGTCCGGTGCGCTGGATTTCTGTGCCGATAATTTCATTAATCAGGGTGGATTTCCCAGAAGAGTAATTCCCTATAATCAGGACAATGGGCTTCCATTTCATACCGGATTCAAGGCTGCTGAAATCCATATTGTATTTATCAAATAAGGGGGCAATTCTTTTATTTACCCTGTTCTGCAGTTCGGTCTGTATTTTTGTTTCAGGCATGAAAGAGCTCTCTGGCTGAGGTGTTGACGAATGGTTGACAGGTGCCGGATAGGTACGGAAACTGTCAAACGGATGTTTTTTTTACTGTCTAATAAGATACTTTAACACATTGGATTTGACGCTGAAATAAAAATGTTGATAGACATCCTGAATAAATGCTGGAAATATCTTGCCTGCAGAGGGAGGTTCAGGGATTTTCAGCATTGAGCTTGAGTAAACGGTGACGAGCAGGATTTAATTATAAATATTGTAACAAGCTAATTATCGTATTGAAAACTTAAGCCCTTCCAGCAAGACAAAGCGGCCAAGTGGGACGATCGGGCAGGGGAATGATCCGATAAAAAGGGGATTGTCGCATAATCCACCGGAGAGGTAGATTTTTTCAGGTCGTTTGGCAAAGTTATAGGCATTGATGGCAATTCCTTTGAG
>JAOZKX010000189.1 GCA_029935135.1 Desulfocapsa sp. | reverse complement strand
CTTGCCAGTATCCCCAGCCTGCAGGGTATATTGCAGCAAAACCGCAACAGTCTGGCCATTCTTTTGGGAATATTCCCTGAAGATCTTGGGAAATTCTTCAGTGGCCCCGGCAGCATCCCGTCAGCAAGCGTAGATATAGCAGTGGGCATACCGGCAGACCTGTTGCGAAGACGTCCGGATATCCGCAAAGCTGAGATGCAGACAGCAGCACAAAGTGCTCAGGTGGGAGTTGCCCTCACCGAACTCTACCCAAGCTTTACCCTCTTTGGTTCTCTGGGATGGAGTGCCACTGATATTGGCAGTAACAGCCTGGGTGATATTTTTGAGGCAAACAGTTTTAGTTACTCCTTTGGCCCATCTTTTAAATGGAATATTTTGAACTACGGACGGATAAAAAACCAGGTACGCATCCAGGATGCCCGTCTGGAGCAACTGCTGACCAGTTATCAAAACACTGTCCTTTCTGCGGCACGCGAAGTTGAGGACAGCATGACGGCTCTTGTCTATGCGCAAAAAGAGGCAGAGTATATTAAGAAGGGTGTGGCAAGCTCCAGTAAATCTGCTGAGCTCTCCCTCCTTCAGTATGAAGAGGGGTTTACCGATTATCAGAGGGTCTTGGATTCTACCAGAGCCCTGACTCAAAAACAGGATCAGTATGCCCAGCTTCAGGGGCAGATCGCAACCGATTTTATCGGCCTCTACAAGGCACTTGGTGGTGGCTGGCAGGTACACAGGGGAAAGAATCTTATTCCTCAGGATGTACAGCAGAAGATGGAAGAGCGAACAGACTGGGGCAACCTGTTACAGAAGGAATAAGAGATAGGTTATGGGTGTTGGGTGTTGGGTGTTGGGTAACTCATTAAGTGGAAGGGTTGGACTATGACTGAGAAAGAGATAGACACGAGTGATATTGAGACAGAAAGTGCTTCATTAGATGAGAAGAAGAAACGGGATCCGGTAAAGCTTTGGACTGGGATAGTGCTGGCTCTTTGTCTTGCTCTTTTTATCTGGCATCTGTTGAGTGATAAATACACTCCATACAGCAGTAATGGTCGGGTTGAGGCCTTTATTGTCCCTCTCTCTCCACAGGTTTCGGGGACTCTGGTTAATGTATATGCCTTTAACAATCAGGCAGTTACTGACCAGCAAAATCTGGCAATTGTGGATCCGGCCAAATATCAGCTGGCTGTGCGGCGAGCCCGTGCAGACCTGCAGCAGGCAAGCCAGACTTCCTCTGCCGATATCAGCAGTGTCAGCACTGCCCAGGCCAAGGTTGCAGAGGCAGAGGCAAACCTTCGCAATGCTGAAGTGAAGGGGCGACGGATCATTAAACTTTCCAAACAGGGTGCCGCCTCTGTATCACGGGCTGATGATGCCAGATCAAGCATTGAGGCCAAAAAGGCACGACTGGACAGTGCCCGTTCAGAACTGGAAAAAGCAAAGAACAGTCTTGGTGCCACCGGGCAGGATAACGCCCGAATTCGCTCTGCTCTCACCGCACTTGAAACTGCAGAACTTGATCTCTACAACACCACTGTCAGAGCACCATCTGATGGGATCATCACCAACCTTACTGTAGATATCGGCCATTTTTCCACCGCCGGTGCCCCAATCATGACCTTTATCTCCACCAGGGAAATATGGATACAGGCAGATATGCGGGAAAACAGCCTGGCTCATATTCAATCCGGCAATCCGGTGGAAATAGTGCTCGACTCGGCTCCAGGACAGATATTCAAAGGAAAGGTAATGAGTGTCGGCTATGGCGTTTCTGATAATGGTAGCAATACACTGGGGGGCCTGACCACAGTGCAGACATCCACGGGATGGCTCAGACAGGCTCAACACTTTCCCGTGCTGATTCGATTTGATAATCTGGAGAATGCAAAAGGATTTATCCGTGCCGGCGGCCAGGCAAATACAATTGTTTACACAGGGAGCCACCCGATACTCAATGGCCTTGGTCACTTGTATATACGCCTGATCAGTCTGTTATCCCACATTTATTGACATGCATAAGCAATGTACAGAGTAGAGATATAACAGATGACCCTGCAGACAGTAATGACACTGCGTCTGGCATTTGGAGTGTGGGCAACTATAGCTGTTGCCTATGGCGTGGCGTGGCAGCTCTCTTTTGTCGCCCCTCTTTTTACAACGATCTTCCTTCTCTTTCCCGCCTGGATCGGTTGGAGAATGGCAAGCCAGCTCCTTCTTCGCTTGAGTGGCAGTCTCTTGCTGGGCATTACAATCAGTGAGGCCCTGCTCAATTTCCCAATTATATGCATCCTGACATACGCCCTCTTATTCTTTTTTATTTACTACAACGACACCCCGTTGGCCCCACCATTTTCTGCAATGTTTATGACTCTTGGTATCACCATCGTCCCCATGATGGGCCTTGCCGGTGCCGGTTTACCGCAGTTTATCGCCATGGCCCTTCTCCTGAACTTTGCCATTGCTCTGTTTTTTGCCTGGCTTTTCCACACCCTGATGCCAAACAGTCTGGCCGCACAAACGCCTGCCGCTACAGAGCAACAAAAGCCCCCCCCGGCAATCGTTCTACCGGAAAAGAAAGAGCGAATACGGATGGCCCTGACCAGCACCATTGTGGCCCTTACCGCCGTCACCATCTTTTTTTCTTTCAACCTGATTGCATACGCCTTTGCCATGATTCAGATATGTTTTATGGTGGGTGCACCAAATGCCAAGGCATCTGCTCAGGCCTTAAAAGAGAATGCGATTGCCTGCTGCATTGGAGGTCTGGCAATAATAGTGGTTTTCAATCTGCTGGTGGCCGTACCGAGCTATGATTTTCTCCTCCTTCTCACGCTCCTTGCCGCCCTCTTTTTCAGCAGGCGAATATGTTCCGGAGGACCAATGGCAAAATCCTACATTTCTGGTTTCACAACATTTCTTGTCCTCCTGGGATCCTCCACAACGGTGGACAAACTTGCCATTGCAAATTTTTACCTGCGTATCGGGCAGATAGTTTTTGCCGGTTTATTTGCTGTGGCAGGCCTTATCATTGTCGGCCACCTTTTGCGACCTGACAGAAAACGATTCCCCTTTTCTCTTCTTTTGAAAATGAGGTAGACATTGAAACTATTACGCTGGATGGCAATCCTGATATGCACACCACTTATTCTCCTGTGCGCTGCACTTGTGGTGACCTCTCTTCTTGGAATTACGATTAATCTTGATAAGCTTCGTCCCATGGTGGAACACGGTGTCTCCGCGGCACTGGGACGCAATGTGCAGATAACAGGTTCCGTCGAATTGCTTCCCACTTTGCAACCGCGCCTGGAAATACAGGGAATCCGCATTGACAACCCGGAGGACTGGGGAAGCGGTGATTTTATCAGTATTAACCTGGTACGGTTGCAGCTGGGACTGGTTGCTCTGCTGCAAAAAAAGATTACTATCCCTGAGATAACAGCAGAGGGTGTGCACATTATCCTGGAAAGTCGTGCGGATGCCAAGAACAACTGGTCTTTCACAACTCCTGCCGCAGAGAGAAATGATAACGCTCCGCAACCTGCAGAAAGCAGAACAGAGCAGGAGCAGAGCACGCTGGCATTTCAGGCCCTGGACCAGCTTTCCCTGAAAGATATTGCAGTGCAGTACACCGATGCTGTTTTACAAAAAACGATCTACTTTCATCTCAATGAACTAAGTGGAGAAGCAGCGGCAGGAGAGGCAATGCGCCTCCATACTGAGGGGAGTCTACAGGAAAAAAGCTTTTCGTTTGACCTTGACGGGGATGCCCTTGATACATTCCGCCCCCAGATACAGGCATGGCCGTTGAGTATCAGCGGCACAATCGCAGGCAGCCCGTTTTCCTCGCAAGGGAGCTATGGGCTTAAAGACACGGAAAAGCAGCTATTACTGGATATGTCTCTGGCAAAAGTAGATATTGGAGCATTACTCAGCTGGCTGGGTGTGGCAGAAAATATCGAGGCATCCACAGATGAATTGGGACTGCAACTACACCTTCAGGGGGACAGTCTCCATGAACTGCTGGATAAGTCAGAAGTGAGCTTCAGCCTCAAAGGAGGCAGTATCAACCTTGGCAAGAAGGGTGACTCCAGTTTTCCCATTACCCGGGTAAATGGTACCATCGGCGCAAAACCTGGCGAGGAGATCTCCTTTCAACTGGGTGGAATTATTGACACAACCCCGGTTACAATACGCATTCAGGGCATGCCCCTGCTGCAATATGTTACAGACCCGGGAGAACTCCCCATCAGCATAACATTTGCCGCGGCCGGGGCAGAACTTGTATTTACGGGAGCAATGGCCATGCCCATTGACAGTAAATCTTTTCTTTTTTCCATGAGCTTGCAAGGGGAGCAGCTAAACAGCATGAATGATTTTCTCAGGGTTGATTTGCCGCCCTTTGGCCCATACCGCCTGCAGGCTCAATTTGCCACCAGTAACAGCGGTTTTGACCTATCAGACCTGCAGATCCAGGTGGGCTCCAGTGATTTAACTGGAAGTATGAGCCTTTCTAATAGTGGGGAAAAACCAGAGGTCTCAATACAGCTGCACAGTACTCTCCTGCAAATCGACGATTTCCAACTGGGAGACTGGAGCCCTGACACTACACAGGAATCTGTTCCAGACACAGAAAAAATCACGGAAAAAGAACATTCCGGCTCCCCCACAAAACCAGGAAAAATCCCTTCATTCCTCTCTCCCGAATCACTGGCCAGATATAATGCAACGCTCTCCATAGAGATGCAGAAAGTTCTCTCCGGCAAAGATCTTCTGGGAAGCGGAACACTCCATTCCCGTTTAGAGAACGGTCATTTTTTTATTGACCCCCTGCAGCTTAAACTTGCAGAAGGATCGGCCAACCTACAGTTTTCCTATTACCCAACAGCGTCAGCAACAGCAATTCACCTGAGTACAACAATTGATAAGCTCGACATTGGAATTCTTGCCCATCGGGCAAAAGCGGATTCAACCATGGCTGGTGTTCTCAGCCTTGATATTGCACTGGACTCAACCGCCCCGGAATTAAAAGACCTGATGGCTTACGCAGATGGACATTTCGACCTGGCCTTTATCCCTGTTAACTTTGATGCAAGTCTTATTGACCTTTGGGCCGTGAATCTTCTTTCAGCACTGGCCTCCAAGGTTGACGATGAACCAAAATCGATCATCAACTGTCTGGTGGCTAGTTTCAGCATGGAAGAG
>JAOZKX010000188.1 GCA_029935135.1 Desulfocapsa sp. | reverse complement strand
AGGTTCAGGTCGCTGAACATATTTGACATCAATGTCAGCACCTTATTCCCAATACTATGCCAGAAATAGACAATACGATGGGGCTCTCCTCCCATAAATCGTGATCCGTAGACCACCGCTGCCTTGCCATCGACAATAGGCTTCAACAGCTTACAATACTCATTGGGGTCATATTCCATATCGGCGTCCTGCACGATAATGATATCACCAGTGCATTGGGCATAGCCTGTCCGTAATGCCGCACCCTTTCCACGATTCACCTCATGGTGCAGAATAAGTCGTCCTTCTTGCTCCAGGGTCCTAAGGATCTCAGTGGTTCCATCGGTGGAGCAGTCGTTGACAATAACAACTTCACGCTCCATTCCGGGAAGAAGTGATACCTGTTCCACCTGCTCAAGAATATTTAATAATGTCGACTCTTCGTTATAAACGGGAATGACTATTGATACTTTCATCGGTTTTTGTTTCCGTTATGAAAATGCCCCGGAACAGCTTCTCTATGATTTCCAGGAATTAAAGGGGAATTATCCCACATGGGATATGGTAACAACAACGCACCATTTATCCCAGGGTAAAAGAAATTAATTCTAAAACACATTACTCCTGCCGTCTACTAAAATTACATTTCCTGCCCTGAGAAATTTTGGGATGGAAAAGAACAACGTTCAGGATAGCTGAACGATGTAAAAACAAGAATAACAATCAGAGTACAATTAAATAGTGGCATCGGTCAGCTACATATCAACACGCTTATGAAAAGGGGCGATATCAAAATGTTGCCAATAAGGAAAATGGCCGTGTGAAAACTGCAGAGAGCCCACTGAGGAAACAAAAGATACTGTTCAAATTATAATAAAATCACTTCTTCACTTGGATTTTACCGTTAACATTTCCACACAAAGTCGCTTGGAATAAGAAATATACTTACCTGTTTCGATCCATTTATATGAATATTTTGAAACAAAAAATACCACAACTAAAATAGCAAGTACGCCTATACATTCCAACACACCTGTCCCCTTCCCACCGAAGAAATAATATCCCCAACCAATTATTATTATGTGATTTAAATATGTGGAATATGAGTAGTCTCCAAGAACTTTCAGGAACTTCCACAGCTTTATTTTTTGTGAGAATAGTTTCTCCATTAAGATAAACACATATACTATTAGTCCAGCATTTATGTATTTTATGTAATATTGCTGCTTGATGTAAACAGAGACCATTAGCGCAAGGAGAAAAAATGATATCGGAAGCACTATTCTTAATAAGATATTCTTATCTTTAGTCATGCTTAGGTATTCAAAAACAATAATTCCAATGGAAAATTCCAAAAGCAGTAATGGGGTATAACCAAGAAACCTGGTCTCTTTAAATAGAACGGCAATAATAGCAAGGATCACTGCACATGCTATGGAAGGTTTTGGAATTTTTAAGAGAAGCACAACAGTGAAAACAACATAAAAGAACATTTCATAAATCAATGTCCAGCCAACATATAAAGTTGGGAAATAACCATACCCATTAGGATTTACATTAGGAATAAAAAGAAGAGATTTTATAAGACTGTAATCGGCCCACCAGGTAAGATAAGTACCTGCTGGAAACACCAAAATACTGACAACCAGCAACAAAGTGAAAAACCAGTATCCTGGAATAACCCTAAAAAACCGATTGACGCCAAAAACAACACCTGATGGTTGATGCTTACTTGCAACCAGAGCCATCACAAAACCACTTAAAACAAAAAAAATATCAATGCCGTAAGCTCCATAGCAGGCAAAAAATATCCAAAAAGAACTACCAACCTGTTCCATAAAGTAGCTTTGTACAATGTGGCGGAAAACAACCATCCATGCAGCTAAACCTCTTAGGATTTGCAGGGAATTCAACATAATGAGCCTCGTACTGCTATCGTCAAAAAATCACCCGCCACCCAAAGTTGTATAGCAAAGCAGTACAGTTTTGGGCAGTCCGAGCAAATTTGCCTTGTGGTATGTTATTTATCGAAGATTACTCTCAATCTCGAGTTTTGTGAATGTTAAGACTGCGAGCGATATAATGTTCTTTTGTCTTAGCAACTATAGAATTCAACTAAGGCCTGTAAAATCCCACTAATGCCCTTTTAAGTCAATCTTTTTTTAGGAGAAAATCGCCTGCAGGTTCTTAAAAATGTGCCGCATAACCATGCTGTTTTTCATTGCGTACTTTCAATAAAAATGTTTTACAATATTTCTTGTCACTTATCGCTTCCAGAAGTTCTGACCAAACAGGCGATTTTCCGCACTCAACCAAGACAATCCAATCAGTTATTAGCTAACTCTTCTGACATGAAAAGAATTCTACTTATTTCGCCGCAGCCTTTTTTCCAATGGCGGGGATCTCCCATCCGCGTAAGTTTTAACATTCAAGCCCTTGCCGAACTAGGCTATACAGTGGATCTGCTGACCCTTCCCATTGGTGAACGGCGTGAGATAGAAGGCGTTACTATAATACGAGTTGCCAATCCCTTCGGTTTTAAACAGATTCCCATCGGCCCGTCACTGTTTAAGATTTTTTTTGATGTCCTTATTCTTTTTAAAGGGATGCAGCTGATTCGAAAAAACAACTATCTGCTCATCCACGGGATTGAAGAAGCGGGAATGATAGCCGTTCTGTTAAGTCTATTATCCGGCTCCAAGTCAATTTTTGAAAAACATTCAGACCCCTCTTCTTACAAAAAGGGTTTTTTGAAAAACATTCTCCTCTCCGGCTATGCTCTCATTGAACGGATTACAGTCAAAGCCGTGGACGCAGTTATCTGCACAGGTGCCGGGCTGACAAAACAGGTGGATGATATGCAGACCAGCACACGCGCCTTTCATATCTTCGACATTCCCTCGTCACTGGTTGAGCCAAGTCCTGATCGTGTTACCCGGGTGCGTGAAGAACTCCAGCAGCAGAAAGATGAAATTCTCATTACCTTTGTTGGATCTTTTGCTATCTATCAGGGAGTAGATCTGCTGATTGCATCTATTCCTCAGGTGGTGCAAACCTGCCCACAGGCCAGATTTATAATTATTGGCGGCACAGCTGAGCAAATCGACGAGCGCAAGAACATTTTACAACGACAAGGAGCTCTGGATGCAGTAAGCTTTATCGGCATGGTCGCCCCGGATACCCTACCAAATTACCTTTCCGCCTCAGACATCCTGCTCTCCCCACGCCTGAGCGGAGTGAATACTCCTTTAAAGCTTCTGGATTACCTGAAGGCCGGTCGCTCGATTGTGGCAACCGATGTGGAAGCCAACCGCCTGATACTTAACGAAGATCTGGCCAACCTGGCCACTCCGGATGCAAGCGATATGGCGCAAAAGATAATCTCCCTGATTGAAAATGATTCCACACGAGAAGCCATGGGAAAAGCGGGACGCAAACTCTACGAAAGCACATATAATTTCCACAATTACACTAAAAAACTGGAAGCCTGTTACACATTTGTTTTACAGTCTTCTCCTTCTGAGGTGAGTTCCAATGCGCCTGATAGCTGATACCCATGTCCATATCTATCCCTTTTATGACACAAAACTGGCCCTTCACAGTCTGCGCACAAATCTGTCACAACTGGATAGCCAGGCAGTCTGCATGCTATTCCTGGCAGAACGCTCTGACTGTCATTTCTTTGCCGACTTTGCAAAAAACACAGCAAAATTGTTCAATCCTGAGAGCACGATACGCTATCTTAAGGATGCATTACACATCCAGGAAAGCGGCTATCCGGATCTCTATATTTTTCCAGGTCGGCAGATCATCACCAGGGAAAGAATCGAAATATTATCGTTGACCGTTGACACCCAGATAGCTGACGGTTTGCCAGCAAATGAACTTGTCGAAAAAATACGCCAGCACCAGGGAGTACCTGTCCTTAGCTGGGCCCCGGGCAAATGGTTTTTTAAACGGAAAAAAATCGTGCGGGAGCTGATTGATACCAACGATCCCGGCTCTCTCCTTATCGGCGACACCAGTCTGCGTCCCACCTGCTGGCTCCAACCCCGACTGATGAAACGAGCGGCCAGCAAGGGGTTGACTATTATCAGCGGCTCAGACCCCCTGCCCTTTGCTGGAGAAGAACAGCTTCTGGGCCAGTATGGCATACAGCTGGACTGTGATTTTGACCCGGACGATCCCGTCAGCTCTGTGCGATCGATTCTTAGCCAACCTCAATATCAGCCATCACTAATGGGTAAACGGGGGAATCTCCTTACTACTTTTCGTCGGCTTTTCAAAAACAACAGAGCAAAAAAAGGATAGCAAATAAGAGGAGAAATCCGCTTTTAGCTTGCATCATATTCGATCTCATGGTTTTATGTTGGGTCATTTTTCAACTGAGCAAATATGTAATGGTTTCCTCTGGAAAAGCTAAGAAAACAGGGAAGGGAAGACTCTGAGAAATTTTGCAGTATCTATAATCTCTACCAGTTAAAGGCACATCAGAGAGACCTTCGAGACACTTATCCTGGTTTTTTTTATTTACCAGGGTTAGCATAAATATGGAATATATATGAACGAAGCAATATGCCGGATTCCTGCGGGAACCTCCGTACTGGTGACCGGTGCAACAGGATTTACCGGAACAGTTCTCACAAGAAAACTGGTGGAAGCGGGTCTGAAAGTCAGCGCCGTAGCCAGGAAAAGTTCCAATCTCGACCCTCTCAGCGATCTGGACATAACCTGGTTTCGAGGTGATGTTTTTGACGAAGAAATTATGCGCCAGGCCGTCAGCGGTCAAAGTTATGTATTCCATGTTGCAGCAGCCTTTCGAGAGGCAAAAAGTACGGAACAGGATTACTGGGATGTTCATGTCAAAAGTAGTCAGATTATCTGTGAAGAAGTCCTTAAAAATCCAGATTTCAAGCGATATATTCACATTTCCACAATAGGCGTGCACGGTCACATAGCAAATCCCCCTGCAACAGAAGAATATCCGTTCAGTCCAGGCGACGGTTACCAGCGTACCAAACTGCAGGCAGAAGAGTGGCTGAACGAATTTGCTGCGAAGAACAACCTCCCCTATACCATCATTCGCCCGGCAGCAATTTATGGCCCTGGCGACAAACGTTTGCTTAAACTCTTTAAAATGGCGATGAAGCCTTATTTCCTCCTTCTGGGCAAGGGGAAATGCATGTACCATCTTGTCCATGTTGATGATTTAACAAACTCATTTATCATCGCAGCCAC
>JAOZKX010000187.1 GCA_029935135.1 Desulfocapsa sp. | reverse complement strand
CAACCGCACCCAAATAGGTATTTTTACCTATGGCAATAATTCCATGAATTGATACAATCAAAATAACAAAACAAAGTCGATGAGAGATAATTAACAATCGGGTTCAAGCCTGGAAAAAACTTCCAGCCAATCACAATTTTTTCCAGGCACCTAGATTGCGTTCCAGAGGTTCACAAATGCTTACAAAACGAAAAAGTGGAATGAAGGTTCAAAACACCTTTGTAACAGGAAACAATACAGCTTCAATCCGCTGCCCCGAATGCAATATCGTTAAAATTATTTCTGTTGGAAAATTCCGTAATATCAACCATACTCTAAAAACTCGTTGTGGTTGCGGCTGTGTCTTTATCGTTTCGCTTGATTTCAGGAGACACTATCGAAAACAAACTAAACTCATCGGTTTTTATACTATCAACTCATCTGGTGACAGTGGAGGCGGGAGAATGCAGCTTTTTAATATTTCCCGCAGTGGTGTAGGATTCACCGTTTCAGGGATACATAACATCAGCAAGGGACAGCAGGCGCGTATCACTTTTACCCTGGACAATAAGAAAGGCACTCCGATCGCCAAAGATGTTGTGGTCAAATCCATTCGTAAGAAAAATATTATTGGATGTGAGTTTGTAGACAACGCTCAGCTTGGTAAGGATCTCGGCTTTTACCTGCAACCTTAGTCTCGTTTCACTATACGACTCTTCTAATGCAGGATTTTCCCCATAACCTGCTGCGCTCTTTGTAAAAATGGGGTCAGGCTTTTTGCATCAAGAGCGCTGATCGCCACGCCTTCCCGCTCCACATCCGCCAACAATCTCCCATTATCTGCAATCCGGTCAACTTTGTTAAATACCTTCATACACGGGATAGCACCAAGATCCAATTTACGGAGCAAATCTTCAACCACCAGCATCTGCTCACGAAAAACCGGATTGGAGACATCTATCACATGCACCAGCAGATCGGCCTCTTCCAGTTCTTCCAGTGTAGCGGAAAATGCCTGCAATAAATCTGCTGGCAGATGACGAATAAATCCCACGGTATCGGTGAGTAAAACTTCCATATCCTGGGGAAAGCGCAAACGACGACTGGTGGGATCGAGGGTTGCAAAGAGTTTATCCTCTGCTACTATCTTGCTTTTAGTCAGAGTGTTGAGCAGTGTTGATTTTCCGGCGTTGGTATAGCCCACAAGAGAGAGTACCGGCAATTCCTTTTTCCGGCGTCTGGATCTTCGCTGATAACGCTCCTTACTCACTTTCTTTAACTCACGCGTGAGTCTGGCCAGCCGGTCATTAATGCGCCGCCTATCGATCTCTAGCTTTGTTTCTCCTGGCCCTCTGGCACCTATTCCTCCGGTTAACCTGGAAAGGGCATCATCACGGGAGGAAAGTCTAGGCAGCATATATTTGAGTTGTGCCATCTCCACCTGCAGCTTACCCTCCCTTGACAGAGCACGATGGGCAAAGATATCAAGAATAAGCTGGGTACGGTCGATAACCCGCATCTCGCTGTAATCAGTGATGGATCGTATTTGAGAGGGATTTAACTCCTGATTAAAAATCAACAGGTTGGCATTTAACTGCAATGCCTGAATCATGATGTCGGCGAGTTTTCCCTTTCCAAGAATAAAACGGGGATTCACCTTTCGCCGGCGCTGCAAAACCGTGTGCAACACAATAATATCATCAGAAAGGGCTAATTCAACCAGCTCGGCCAGAGATTCTTCCGCCTGCATTCGTGACTCTGTGGAAACAGAAACCAGAATGGCCCTGTCTTCCCCTTTTTCCAGAACTGTTCCCTGGTCTTTCCTGGTAAATTCATGTTCCAGGGCATGGATAAATTCTTCAAAAGAATCCTCCTGATTTGCCGGGTGAACAGGAGGCAGGAATTCCCAGTTTTTCCCATCGCGTGAGTCCGGGAGGAGATGAACAGAGTAGAGTCTTTCCGGCAATCCATCGTCTGTAACTTTTAAAACCGAGAGCATATCCAGCCGCAAAAAAAGAAGATCCATCAGATCTTCATCGCTGATATCTTCTCCGGCAAGATGGGTATGCACCAGCCGTAACCCCTTCAAGCGTCCACGACTACGGATATGAGAGAGGGTGGGAATCAGGATTCCTTTAAAATCACCGACAATGACCGCTTCCACCTTTCCTGAACGCTGAAGAAGAATACCTATCTGACGATTCAACTCAGCAGAAAGCTGACACAGCCCTCGGGCCATCTCCGGACCGATAATATCATCCCTACTCCCGCGTTTTCCGGCAAGTCGTTCCAGCGCTTTGAGCTGATTTTTCTTCAGTCCGGAGGTATTCCCGCTGACAAGTGCTATGAGGAACTCCCCAGATAGGCTTTGATTGATGTGCCAATTGTTGCAAAAACTTGACGGAAAACATCTTCATTACGCTCCAAGAGAGTCACCCTGAATCCCTGGAGATCGGTGGCAAATGAAGTCAGAGGAACCACACAGACACCGGTTGCCCCAAGAAGATAATAGACAAATCGCTTATCAACGGATGTTCCTGCAGGAGCAACCAGAGATTCAATCATGTCCCTGATCTCCTTATTTTCAATGGGCAGTGCCTGCTTATGATTCAAGGCTCCATCCTCAAAACAGACACTCATATAGAAAGCACCATTGGGTCGATTGACCAGAACGCCCTTCACATCTTTTAATGTATCATAGGCAATGTTTGAAAATCTTTCATATCGCGCAATCCGTTCGTCAAGATACCCCTGATATTCGGGATGCTGGACAAGCTTCGGGTAGACGCTCTGGGGAAGGGTTGTGGAACAGACCTCCACCATCTTCGCGTTCAGGATAGACCGGATGTACTTGGCAAACATGGGATCTTTATCACCATTATAGACTTCTATCCAGCCGCAACGCGATCCGGGCCAGGGCATTTCTTTAGAGATGCCGCGCATGGCAATGGCAGGTACATCACCAATGACATCTGACAAGGGCGAAGTGGATGTGCCGTTATAGACAATATTATGATACACCTCATCACAGACTATAAAGAGGTCATATCGACTGGCAAGTTCAACAATGGATTTCAGAATATGAGTTGGATACACCGCTCCGGTTGGATTATCAGGATTAATGATCAGAATCCCTGCAACTGCAGGGTTATACTTGATCGATTTTTCCAGATCATCGAGATCGGGATACCAGTGATTGTTGGGATCAAGAATATAAGTCAGGGGCTTGTCCCCTGCATGCGCTGCTTCTGCAGAAGAATGGGTCGTGTAACTGGGTGTGGGCACAAGTACCCGGGCAGTACGCTTTAAAAAACCAAATATCTTGGAAATAGCATCGCCCAATCCATTAAAGAATAAAATATCCTCTGGATCAATCTGTACCCCACCACGCTTATTTGTCTCTGCAGCTATAAACTCGCGAGTGGCAAGGACACCTTTGGTCGGGCAATACCCATAGGTCTCATTCTGCATAACAGCATCAGCGACAATCTCTTTCATCCAGGCAGGAATCTCCTCACCCTTCATGATAGGATCACCAATATTTTCCCAATTGGTGGTCAGCCCTAATTTTTGAAGTTTTGTGCCAACATTTACAATATTACGAATCTCATATGTCAATTCGCCGGCACCAATATGTACAATATCAGTCCTCATTTGTCTTCGCTCCCTGCTTCTATAAAATAAGAAGGCCAAAGGAAAGTATCCTTCAGCCGAAATAACACTATAAAACTATAACTTGATTACCACAGCACCGGAAGAGAGTCAACCGATGCATATCTCTATCATCATATTGTCATTATTGTTCATATTTCTGTAACTTATTCTGTAATGTTTTACGGGTAATTCCAAGTCGCCTTGCAGCCTCACTTTTATTACCGTTCGTTTCTTCCAGAGTCTTTAAGATCATAACTTTTTCTACTTCCTGAAGAGAGGATGGAGATTCAGCAGTTCCCTTATCCTGCTGTTCCTGTTTCTGTATTGGCATGGGCAGGCTTTTTTCAGTCAAATGCTCGCCACGCATGAGAATAACGCCACGTTCAATGGCATTTTCCAACTCTCTCACATTACCTGGCCAATTATACGAGGCCAGTAAGTCCATACATTCAGGAGTGATACCGGTGACAACGCGTCTGTTTTTTTCGGCAAACTTATCGACAAAATGGAGGACGAGCATACGGACATCGTCACCACGATCACGCAAAGGCGGCACCATAACAGTCACCACATTGAGACGGTAATAAAGATCTTCGCGGAAATTTCCAGCACGCACCTCTTCTTCCAAATTACGATTTGTGGCCGCAATAATTCGTGCATCTGTATAAATTGTTTCATCACCACCAACCCGCTGCAGCTCATGCTCCTGTAGGACGCGTAACAGCTTCACCTGCATGGCCTGACTGGTTTCTCCAATTTCATCGAGAAACAGGGTGCCACCATCTGCCTGCACAAACTTTCCTTCCCGCTGCTTATCTGCACCGGTAAAAGAACCCTTTTCATGGCCAAAGAGCTCTGATTCCAGGAGATTTTCAGCAAGAGCAGCACAGTTGACACGAATAAAAGGTCCCTCTGCGCGTTCACTGTTCCGATGCAACTCCGCAGCAACCAACTCCTTGCCTGTACCTGACTCTCCACTAATCAGAACGGTGGCTTCTGTTGGTGCAACATAAGAAATCATCTCGAGAAGTTCCTGAATGGGAAGTGAATTTCCAAGTATAGAAGAAGATTGTACCTCCGAAGCAGCACTTTTGTGTTCCTGCCTCTTTTCTTCAACCTGTTTACGATCCACAGCCCGTTCAAGGGTCAGACGAAGACGGTCGAAATCAAGCGGTTTGGTGAGATAATAATAGGCACCGTGCTTAATGGCCTCCACCGCAGCATCCACAGAAGAGTATGCTGTCATTATAATAACAGGAAGAGCTGGATGTGTTGTATGGATGCGGGAAAATGCCTCCATACCATCCATCCTCGCCATGCGGACATCCATAAGAACGGCATCATAGGGAAATTTCTGCACAGCTTCCACTGCGACCAGGCCATCATCTGCTTCCACACATTTCCATCCCCATTCTTTGAACATGGAACTGAGCATGTAGCGATGTACCTGCTCATCATCTACAACCAGTATGGTTATCTGTTTTCTATCACGGCCCACCGGCAACCCTCTTATTTGATATCTATGTACTTTTATAATACAATTTTATTGAACAAAATTTCCTTATCCAAACAATTACAAATTTACCA
>JAOZKX010000186.1:2136-5229 GCA_029935135.1 Desulfocapsa sp. | reverse complement strand
AATATGGGGAATCCTTTCTCTGGACGCCTGTAAAGAAGCGCTCCATTTCGACGATAACAGCATACAGTCACTACAAAACTTCGCATCCTCTCTCTGCACTGCCATCAACCAGCGTCGTAGTGAACAGGAAGCCGTAAAGGTACGTGATCAGTGGATCAGCACCTTTGACTCCATCGTGGATGCCATCTTTGTCTTAGATGACAAATGCCAACTCATAAATGCAAACCGGTCTGCCCTTAAAATTGCAGAGGTATATGACCTCAAGGCCATTCGTGGTCGTCATATAGCGAAGCTCCTGCACGGTGAAAAGGGCAACCCTGAGACATGCCTAGCCGAACAGGTTTTAAGGAAAAACAGGCCCCTTATCAAAGAAATCCATTCTTCCCTTCTGGATAAAACATATCTCTCTTCTGCATTTCCAATAAGGTCTAAAGAAGACACGATTTCTGGCGTGATTTTTATTGCCCGTGACATTTCTAAAGAGAAAATCATGGAACAACAACTGATCCAAACTCAGAAAATGGAAGCCATTGGTGTTCTTGCTGGAGGTATTGCCCACGATTTCAACAATATTCTTGCTGCAATCATGGGATTCACGGAACTTGCCCAAATCAAAGTTCAACAGGAGAGAACGGATGGTTTGGACAATGATCTGGATCAAATATTTCATGCCGGAGAGCGGGCAAAAGATCTGGTTTTGCAACTCCTTGCTTTCAGCCGCAAGCAGGAGAATCAGCAGAGCGATCTTACGGTGACACCAATCATTAAAGAAACAATAAAGATGCTCAAAGCATTTTTGCCAGCCAGTATAAAAACAACCACCGAGCTTGCCCCTGAAACCAGGCATGTTATGGCAAACGGAACTGCACTGCATCAGGTCTTTATGAACCTTGCCAACAATGCGGCCCAGGCGATGAAAGAAGATGGTGGTGAGCTTCATATTGCTCTGGAACAACTTACAATCACACCCAAACAACAGGAAAGTTTTTCAGTAGCCGCCGGCCCCTATCTCCATATCAGCTTTTGTGATCAGGGAAAAGGAATTGACCCACTCATTGTCCACAAAATTTTCGATCCCTTCTTTACCACCAAAAAAATTGGTGATGGTACCGGTATGGGACTTGCGGCAGTCCATGGTATTATCGAAGCTCATAAAGGTTTTCTTGACATTGACAACAAACCGGGAAGAGGCGTAACCTTCCACATCTACCTTCCTCAAAGCACAAGAATAATAGAAAGCACCCCAATAGCAGAAAGTAAAAAAACACTGCAGACTATCCACTACAAAACCATCCTTATCGTGGATGATGAAGAGATGCTTCTTGCCATGTACCGGGATATATTTGAGCTGTTAGGTTGCCATGCAATAACAACAGCTAACCCAGAAAAAGCCCTCGAGATTTTACAAGAAAACAAAGAAATTGATCTTTTATGTACAGACATGAGCATGCCTGAAATGAATGGTCTAAAACTCGCTGAACAATGTCACAGTTTCCGCCCGGAGCTTCCAGTTATTCTCTGCTCCGGACTTACCACCAACCTGACAAAAGAGGAGCTGCAACATGCTGGTATCAATGTGATCCTCAACAAACCCATTACGCTACAGAGCCTGTTAGACACTCTGAATTCAGGTTTCACCAATCAAACAGAACCAGTCATCTAACATGAGCAGACTGCAAAAATATTTTTATGCCAGCAACCTGAGCAAGTGCTTTATAAATATGTTGTTTACTGAGGAACAACTTCAATACTTGCAGCCTGCTCAGGGTTGAGAAATTTCTTACTCAGTTTTTGTATATCCTCCACGCGAAAACCAGCAAAACTCTGGAGAATTGTCGTTGGCCATTCCAACTGCTGTGGATATCTTGCGGAAAGGGACAACACAGATCGTAACCAGTAGTTATTGGTTCGCACCATATCTTTTAATGCTGTAAGTGACGGTCCCTTTGCACGCTCCAGTTCCTCTACAGTAATCTTTCCCTGATGCAGTTCAGCTGCTATCTGCAACACCTCTTTTTTTAACATATCCATTTGACTTGGGTTCACTATCAACCATGTCTGCATCACACCATAACCCTTATAAATCCGACTGGGATTATTAAAGACCTGTGGCGAATATGCAGCCCCCAGGCGCTCCCGAATAACCTGGCGTAATTTGTCTGAGAAGATTGAGGAAAGGAGATGAAACCCTCTGGTTTGCTGAATATCCCAAAAATCGTCACTTCTCCAGGCAAGAATCAACATGCCCTTATCAATAGATGAAGGAATGGTCAGTCCAAGGGTTTCCCCTTTTGGGAATTCGACTTTTCCTTTGTGTATAGATTTTCTTTCCCGAACGGGAAGTGTTGAAAAATACTTTTCCGCAAGCAGCACAATCTCTTTTTCATCAAAATCACCGACCAGTGATATCTCAAGCACTCCACTCGTACACGCAGGCTTAATCCAATTTTCTATCTGCGCCAGCCTTAATTTTTTAAATTCCTCCCAGGGTGGGAATCCAAAATCTTTATTGCCGCCAGCAAGAAAGGTATCGCCATGAAGTACCATAGCCCCCTGCACATCTGAGGCGAGCGCCTTATACTGTTGGGAAAAAAGATCCATACTCACTTGAAAGCCATCAGCATCCACCCCAGGATCCAGCAAATAGCTCTGTAAAACCTGAAAGAGGAGTTCCATCTCATGATTCAGGGCCTTTCCCTGCCAGGAAAAGGACAGAGGTTTTACAGCAAAGGAAAGTTCCACACTGCTGCCAGCTAAAACCCTATCAAATTCACCTCGTGTCAGCCGGGCAGTCCCAGATCGATTCATCACATTGCTAGTCAAGAGGCTCAGTCCTGGTACAGGTTCACCGGATTTGCCATATCCAAAATCAGCAGAGAGCAAAACTTCATTTTCTTTAAATGGCGTTTTCTTCAAATTGACGACAACACCATTGGCAAATGTCAGTCGCTTCGTATCAATCGCTGCAAAGACAGTCACCTCTCCCTTGCTTTCTTTTGTTTCAATCTGCAAATATGGAAATTCGGGCACAACTTCTGATTGGAAGGCATGAACCTCAAGTTTCGCAGCATTCGTGTATACCGCTTCAACAAT
>JAOZKX010000186.1:0-2126 GCA_029935135.1 Desulfocapsa sp. | reverse complement strand
CAATCTGCAGTGGGTCACTTGCCTCAATCACTGCATTTCCACTGACTTTGACATAACGGGAAGAGTTACTCCAAACCTTCCGAAATGCCGTCTCCACATCTGCAACAGACATACTGGCCAACAACGGTGTCAAAAGATCTTTTTCCTGCCTGGGGGAGCGAATGACTTTATTGTTGTTTATCTGATTGGCAAAACTGGCGGCAAGTTCTTTTGAATCTCGACTATTTGCAGTTAACAGATCTGAATCGAGCTGTTGCTGTACTTCCTTCTTTGCTCGTTGCAATTCTTCTTCTAAAAAACCAAACTGCAATACCTGGCGCAAACTTCTTTCAATCAACGCTAAACTTTCCTGCCACTTACCAGAATTACATTTGGCACTTATCTCTCCATAGCCTATACGATTGAGGAATGCACCAGAGTAATTTTTTGCAGAGGTAAATGGTGTTTCTGCTTTTTGACCAAGTTCATCAAGACGATATTGCAAAATCTTTGATCCAACATATTCTACGATCATCTCTTTCTGTAATTCGGCAGAATCATGCCTGGGCTCTTCATTCCAAAGTGTTTCGATACCAACTTCACTCCCCCCCATCTCAGATTCATGATGATAGAAGAAATGTGTCCCTTTCTCTTCAACGATGCCAATATCAGGACACAAAGGTATCTGCCCCTCATCTATGAGATTCTCAAACTGCTCTTTCACAAGGGGAAGAACAGCGTTCTCATCAAAGTCTCCAACCATAACCAACATCATATTTGAAGAACGATACCAGGCATCATAGAACTTTTTCAGGGCGGCATGATCTGCCTTGTTCAGAGTTTCCAGCAGACCTATTGGCATTCTTTCAGCAACCAGAGACCCTTTCATGGAAAACTTCAATTCTTTTACATGGGTACGATATGCTGCAGAATCACGACTTCTTTTTTCAGAGAGGATGACTCCTCTCTCACGCTTGATTTCATCTTCAAGTAACAGAGCACCTCTTGCATAATCAGCGAGCACCAAAAGGCCAGTCTCTAAATTTTTCTTGCTCCCATCTGGCAAAACAACATTGTACATGGTTCTGTTATATCCAGTGCTGGCATTGGTATCTCCACCAAAACTCATCCCAATCGACTGAAAGTACTCAACAAGTTCACCGGGAGGAAAATGGGTTGAGCCATTAAAAAGCATATGTTCCAAAAAGTGCGCATACCCCCGTTCCTCATCAGTTTCATTTAAGGATCCTGCCTGAACATTCAAGAACATTGCCACTCTATCTCTTGGTTCGGTGTTCTTTTTTAACAGATAACGAAAACCGTTTTCAAGTCTACCAAAAACAATTGATGGGTCAGGGGCAAGATCACTTTTCTCATGCGGCCAGACAGGCGCGAAACAATCTTCCCGTGCGCTAGCCGCCTCTGGCAACTGATAAAAAATAGAGCAAAAAAGAAAAAAAACAATTACATATTTTTTAAATAGAAACATACTGTCTCCTGGTAATTTTGAATAAAGTTAGACCATTGTTGATATAATCACCAAATTCACCTTTTGCCAATTATTATCAACAATCTCTTCAAGCAATCGAGTAGAAACATGGTACGATTACAGGAAACAGCAGTCATTTAACACGAAAACAACCCGACGAAACTGTATTTAATCCCACTCCCATGCAAGACGAATATAAAAAGACTGCGGCTTTATATGATCCTCTCTTATCAAAATCACTTCGTTTTATCCGCACAAAAATCAGTACATACATCAAGCATAGAAAGTCCGATAAAATCATCGATCTCTGTTGTGGAACAGGAGAACAGCTACGCATGCTCAGCAAAGACACTCTCTTTCTCACTGGTGTGGACCTGTCCACTGCCATGCTTGATATTGCCAGAAAAAAAAGCCACGATTCCATTTGTTATCTTGAAGCAGATGCTGCCGTAACTCCTCTTTCTGACTCCAGCTTTGATATCGCCATCCTCAGCTTTGCCCTGCATGAAAAAACTACCCCACAGCGAAATGCAATTTTTAAAGAAGCATGCCGGCTTCTTCATGAAAACGGTTCGATTATTATAGCTGATTACACAACACCACCATCCTCTTTCCCCGTACAACTACTTGGGAATGCAGCTATTCCCCTTATTGAGCG
>JAOZKX010000185.1 GCA_029935135.1 Desulfocapsa sp. | reverse complement strand
TTCCGTGGCCGTGTGCTTCATCAATGGTCAGCAGGTATTTTTTACCGCTTTGTTCATCCAGGTAGCTGAGGTGTATATCCTTAAGTCGTAAGGCATCCAGCCCTGTCAATTCATGGATTGACGGAGTGTGTTCAGTTTCTTCAGAAGGGGAGCCGAAGCTGTAATTGTTCGATTGGTCAGTTTTGGTAACAAGGCGTAAATCTACTCCTTCAAGTTCAAGGTCGTTAATGTGAATATCTCCTTGTATGAGCGGGAGAAGGTCAAGTTGCCCTTTGGCTTTTTTAACCGTTATAAAATTCTTTTCATCAGACCATTCTGCAGGGTCAGCGATTGTAAGACCCCCGAATTCGAGAACAGGTTGCAGGCCAAGTTTTATTTTTACTGGTCCCTGAACTGTTACTTTTCGCTCAAGAATGTTCGCAAGCAGTGATTCAAGGCGCCTGTCGAAAGTATCCAGAGGAATTGTAACCCCGGAGAAAAACAGAGCTGCAAGAAGTATTATAAAGCTAAGAAGTATAAGATATGTTTTTTTCAAGATAAGACTCTTCCCGGATTGGAGCTTATAACCAGTCGGTAAGGAAATGCCAATTTTATTTACTGACTGTGTTACAGCTTATATGGCAGCAAAGAACCATATTAGTTTAGAATTGATATTGAAAGTTATTACTATGTATTGAGATATTATTCCATATCTTATTCAATAATTTTTTGTTCTAAATGAATAGCAGCAGAGAACAGCCTACAGTATACTCAACCACCTGCCCGTTTCACTGTGTAGCCGAGATTACGCAGCTCTTTTTCCAGGGTATCTCTCTGTTCACCCTGAATTTCAATCACCCCATTCTTGATACTGCCGCCGCTGCCGCATTTTTGTTTCAGGGACTTGGCAAGTTTTTTCAGGGCAGCAGGGGCCAGGGGGAGACCATTGATCAGAGTGACGCCTTTTCCTTTGCGCCCCTTTGTCTGCCGCATGAGTCTGATAACGCCATCTTGAGGTATCGTCTGCTGTTGTCTGCAGATGCATTGCTTTGCAGGCTTGCTGCATTCCGGGCACATGGTTCCGGATTCGGTTGAGTATACCAGGCCCTTATTCTTTTTATTTGATTGCATAGAGCTATGTGTGTGACTGAATTTAGCAGTTATGGATGGGGAGCGATCGCATCCAGGTTTGACAGTTCGACGGTAAATTCTTTTTCTTCAGGATCCTCTGCACCGTTCTTGCGTAAAATGGTGACCTGAAGTTTGTCGCCTGCCTTACAGTTCATCATAAGGATACCTATATCCTCCATGGTTTGCACCGGATGGCTGGCTATGGAGACGAGGATATCCTCTTTGGCAAGCCCTGCCTGGCCAGCTTTTCCTGTTTCACTGATGCCGATTATTCGCAGTTGCGGGATCTCATTTTCCTCTTCCGGTTTGAGGACGATGCCGATTTTCCCTTTTGCTTCAAGAAATTGCGGTTCAGCGAGAAAGAAAAAATCTACCTGTTGTTTCAGGTTGGTTGGTGGGCTGTCCATATAGAGGTTGAGCACCGATGCCTGCTCCACATCGATTCTGCGTAGCAGGCGGGGAGGGATGCCAGAGTCTTTGCGGGTATGCTGTGCACCGGCAATAACCAGCAGGGTTTTTTGGGGATTGTCCTGCAGGATTGTACTGATATTTTCGGCCATGGACTCATCCCAGATTGCCTGGGACTGCACAAATCCTGCAAAACCGTTGCTGTCTCCATGGGGATTTTGTCCATGAAAGCCGTGGACAATACGCAATCTGTCCACATAGCCGTCCATGCTCAGGTCTCTGTGGGAGGCAATTGTCTGCTGCTGCTCTTGGCTGAGTTTGTCGGTGCTGCCGGCTGCAAAGACATTTGAGACAATATCTCTCTCGATATTGATGCCGAAGACAGGGATTTTATGGGCTCTGCAGAAATTGAAAATAGGCCTGAAGAGTCGCCAGTCATATCGCCACACCTTGAACCAGTGGGATTCTTTTAAAAAGGCAGCTTCATCCATATCCGTTTGTTTGAGGACATAGTTATCAAGAATCTGCTGGCTGGATTGGGGAAACATTTCCATCGCCACAGCAAGCTCCACCCCCTTGGCTTGCAAGCCCTGTATGATACGAAGTTGCAGGAGATGATCTGCCAGTGAGTTGTGGGTTTCTCCCAGATAGATGACCCGTTTTTCGGCAAGGCTGTTGAGGATCTGCTCAAAGCTGTTCATATTGCTGGTTGGGCCGCCCTTGGGTAGATCTTCGAGGATATACTGCTGTCCCTGGTCAGTTGTGTTGATACTCTTTTCCAGGAGTTTTCCCTTGTGAAAGGAAAGAGAAGAGTATTTTCCATAATGGGACAGTTTTCTAAGAACTGCCTTGGTCTCTTCACTGCTGCTGCCGGTAACAAGTACTGCTGTTTCATGCTCGTTCAGTGGGTTTTTGTGTACCTGTAGCCGGAAACCCTCTGGTGCAGGTTCACTGCTGCCGAATAAAGAGTGGAAGGAAGGGCTGTCTGAGCCAAGAAAGAGAATGGAGTTTTCGGCCAGCTGCTGATTGCTGACTGTGTCAGTGAGTGTCCAGCCCTGCCGCTCTGCCCATTGCAAAAATGGGGCAAGCTTGGCTGTCTCGGCAGCAGATCCTTTGATGATCAGTTTGTTTGCTGCACCCAGAAATCCTGACCAGACGCCTGCTTTTTCGTCTGTCTGCAGTGTTCTAAAGAGGTCATACTCCGGGTCGAGGCTGATGGAGAGAGGTGGACCGGAGATGGGGAGAGTAATATCTGTTGTTTTTTCACTGATGCTGCGGCTAAAGGTCTCTTCTCCCGCCATACCTGTGACCCGGATGGGAAGCTGCAGGGAATATGGGCTGCTGCTTGTCTGTTCCACGGTGAAATGGATAAAGGAGCTGTCCTGATCGTTTGTTGTGGAAAGTTGTGTCAGGTTGAAATCAGGTGCGTCCGTTCGTTTTAGTTGTTGATCAAAAAATGTCGCCAGGTCCAGTCCTGAGGCGGTCTCAAAAACAGTCTGGATATCATTCCAGGAGGCGCTCCTGCCCTGAAACCCTGTGCCAAAGAGACGGATGGCCTGAGTAAAATGCTCTGGGCCCAGGAGGCCGCGCAGCTGGTGGAAGAGCATGGCCCCCCGTGTGTAACCGACTGCCCGTGCAGCCTTTGCCATGGGCTGATTGTGGCTTGCTGAATGAAAGCTCTGCAGGGTTGTTGCATTATCCGTATGCACGAAGTTCTGGTATTTTGTCAGAGCCGCTTTTCGGTGTGCTGCCCCCTCGCCTTTATCTGCGGCATAGCTGAAGTCGGCCAGATAACTTGTCAGTCCTTCGCACCAGTTTCCGGAACCGGCAGCCACCTCTATGCTGTTGCCAAACCAGGAATGGAGGATCTCGTGCCCCAGCGATGTCTCCTTAATAAAGGGCAGGCGAAGAACAACCTGTCCCAGGAGGGTGAAGGTGGGCATGCCGTAGCCGCTGGGAAGCCTGTTGCTGACAATGGCATAATGACTGTAAGGGAATGGGCCAATCTCTTCTTCGTATCGCAGGATATAGGTTTTGGCCGCATCCAGGTATTCCTGGCTGAGCTCCTGATCCTCCATGAAAAACCAGGTCGAGAGGGTGAGGCCTTCCCGTACTGCTGTCTTTTCAACCTGATAGGGACCTGCCACCAGATGGATGGCCTGTACCGGCTGGGAGAAAACTGTGCTGAAGCTCCCGTTTTCCTGGCTGGGGAGCGTGTCTGATTCACTGATCCCTGAGAATCCGGAGGGGAGGCTTGCTCTCAGGGAAAATTGCATGGCATGGTCGGGAATGGGGTGCCAGCCTGAAGTGAGTGCAATACCGCGACTGCTGATAAGATTGTTGTAGTCAGATTCGGGCACCTGCAGGGAGTATGAAACCGTAACGATCTGACTGAGCTTGCCGGCATACAGGCCAATGGAGTCACCCTGGGGCAGGGGAAGATGGAAAGGTTCCTTGCCAGCTTCCTGGACCGTGACTTTTTGCACAGTGAGCCCTCCTGTAAACAGTCGCCACTTCTTTCCTGCAGGAAAGCGTATGCGGGCTTTGGCCTGCAGGCTTCGTTCTTCCGGCTGAAAACTGATCTCAATATGATATTCACTTTCTGCAGCCACTGTGGTTTTGCTGAAGCAGAGGGTGAAGAAGAGCAATATCAGGAAAAGAGGAAGGGTATTCGTGCTGACAGTTTTCATAGTTGTCTCTTTTGATTGAGTAAGGATTCGCCCACGCAGTAAATCAGATCTTATGGTAGTATAGTAGAAAATTTCCATTCTGCGAATAAACAATAGGAGCGGCGATGAATTTAGGCCGCCATCATGATTATGCATAGTAAACTTGTTGCCATAAATGGTCGATTTACCCATTCTTCCCTTGCCCTGTTTCATGTACGCAATGAACTGGAGGCACACTGTCCCACAGTCAGCACCGAGATTTTACAACTCACTATCCGTGATCCTTATTATGAGGTGCTGCTGAGTTTGACGGCAGGAGAGCCCGAGGCAATTTTCTTTTCTGCTGCAGTCTGGAACTCGGATAGGGTGGAAGAGCTTATTGTTGATATCCATGATCTGTATCCATCCTGCTTACTTATTGTGGGCGGGCCCCAGGCAGAGGTTGTGGCTGAAAATGTTGGCGAAGGACTCTGTACAGTTGTTTACGGTGCCGTGGAGGCTGTGGGAGAGGGTTTTTATAAGGATTTAATAGAGAAATCCCTACGACCGGGTTATGGTGGCTCATTTTTCCATCTTCCTGAAAAAACATTTGTCTCACCCTACCGGGAAGAGGATTTTTCCAGCCATTTGCTGAATCGAAATATCTACTATGAGAGCTCCAGAGGCTGCCCATTTTCCTGTACATACTGTCTGTCCTCAGCAGAACAGGGGACTGTTCATAAAGATATGGCACAGGTGCGAGGTGAGCTTGACCAGATCATGGCCCATCGACCGACAATCCTTCGGTTTGTGGATAGAACATTTAATGATTTTCCCGAGCGAGCCCTGGCCTTGTGGCATCTTGTGCTGGAGTACGAGGGGGATACCCTTTTTCATTTTGAGATTGCCCCTGATCGTTTCAGCGAAGAGATGTTTTTCTTTCTGGAAACAGTTCCGCCCGGACGATTTCAGTTTGAGATTGGTATTCAATCCACGCATCCCGCTACGCTTGCGGCCATAAATCGAAAAATTGATTCCACCGTTGCCGGTAGGACTGTCTCCAGG
>JAOZKX010000184.1 GCA_029935135.1 Desulfocapsa sp. | reverse complement strand
GAGAAAAGCACCACCTTCTCACTCTATCTCCCGGCAACACCAATGCAGCAGCAGGAAACAAAAGAAGAACAGCAGGAGCAATCCGTAACTGGAGGAAAGATCCTCATTATGGATGATGAGGAGATTGTTCGGGAAGTCGCCGGTGAAATGCTGCTTTTTCTAGGCTACATCACCTGTTCGGCAACTGATGGAGAGGAAGCCCTGAAGATGTATGAGAGTGCTCTGCAAGACGGTGAACCTTTTGACCTGGTTTTAATGGATCTGACGATCCCGGGAGGAATGGGAGGCAAGGAAACCATGGACAAACTTCTTGCACTCGATCCACAGGCACAGGGCATTGCTTCCAGTGGCTACGCCAATGACCCGATAATGGCCAACTTTGCAGACTATGGATTCAGTGGAGTAATCCCCAAACCTTACGAACTCAGTGAGCTACGCGACAATGTTTCCCGGGCGATTAGCGCGAAAAGAACATCTGCACAGCCCTCTGCAGTCACAACTTCACGGCAATCGACAACGGGACAGAGTTGCTGACGCTCACCCTGTCTCGTCGTTTATCACCGGTGTTAAAATTTAAGTCAGTGGAGAGGTATCTTCTTCCAGCCAATCCGGAAAGAGCTGGGCAATGAGCTCCTCCTTCCTTTCATCCGCCTGTCGTATTCTTCGACGCTGTGCCAGATCCTGCACTTCCGCCTGACGGAGTGCAATCATTTTTTTTAAGAAAAACATAGATTCCGACTCTCTGTTGGCGGAAAGAAGCCAATCTTCAAGTCCTTCCGTACTACCGAGGGAAAATTTAATCTCCTGTATCGGTCGCACCTCTCCCTCTTCGGTGAGAAACAGTCCGGTAGCAGCAACCTCTCCCATGGATCGGTTGTTACCGTCCCGCAACTGAAAAGAACTTGCCGCATTCAGCAGACAGATTGCCCCAACTCCTGCTTCAGCAAGGGTAAGTAACTCCCCTCCTTCTCCACCTCCCGGTTTCCATATCCGCAGCTGGCTGAAAACCGGATCATTCTCATCGATCCAGCCATTCTGATCCTGATCATGCACAGCAAGTTCAGCAAATCCATAGCCGGTTACCGGGCCAAAAAGCTCCCTGCCGTCATTTATCTGCAGATCATCATTCAGGTCGAGGGCAAGAAACCCACTGCCTGGCCGTAATGAACAGATCTCATCTTCCTGCCCATCACAATTCAGGTCAAAGGAAAATCGCTGTTCAGTGAGTCCCCGGAGGTCGCAATCAAAATTCAGGACCAGAGGATCCATCAGAATATTTGCCGCAGATTGCCAGGCCACACTTTCACGAACCAGAGACTCCCGTTCCATGCTCAGGTCCATTGAAAAATTGATTGTCCTGCCGTCACTCAGCTGCACTGTTCCCGATGAACTGACTGCCACACTCTGATATTCATATTGCACCGAATGGGAGACAAAAGTAAAAGGCATTGGTTCACCGGGTGGATTAAGGGGCGTTCTCAGGCTAACCGTCTCCCCCTGTCCCAAGCCACCGATTCTCCGTATCCGCACACGCTGCCCGGTGAGTTCCTGCACCATTCGTTCTGCAACATCATTTCCTTCATGCTGGTACTGAAGTTCCTCCCCGCCGCATTGTACCGAGCTTGCAGCACACAGACTTTGTGACTGTCTGTTTTCTGCAACTCTGCTCCCCAGGAACAGGCTTTGCCCCGGCAACTGCAGGCGAAACGGCTCTTCCCCTCCTTCTGGCTGATTGTTTATCTCTACTGCTCTTCCTGTCACATCCCTGTGGTCTACTGACGCATCCATGCTGACCTCTGAAGTGTTGATTCTCATCAATTCCTCCTCCGTCAAAATTATGGTCACTGACCGTTCCCCATTTTCATTCCTTTTAAAATGGGCTTCAATAAATCGTATCGACCAAATAAGCAAATTATTTACCAAAATTCCATGCGCCTTTATCTTGACAATCTCCAGCATTCGTTGTATCCATTCTGGTTTGCTAAATTTTTTTTCTTTCATTCTTTTATGATGAAAAAATAGAGAAATACAAAAGATTACTTACAACTAATCAGGAGTAATGCATGTGTCGTTTAGCCCTGAAAACAGCCAGTGACCCCTTCTCTTCATATGAAGTGCTCACGGCCATGGAGGCTATGCAGGAAGGATACGATGGATCGGGTCTCGGTCTGTTACTGCGTGGTCTTCAATTTGATGATTTCAAATACAATTCCAAAAACCCTGTTCTTTCGGGTATTGCTCACACAGAAGCAGCATGGCATCGTCTGAACAAGTTTATGGAAAGTCGTGGATTCGACCTCCAGTATGACCATGAGTTTGAAAGACGACCGGAACATATTGAAGCAACAGACCGCTATCGCTACTTTGTTCGTGTCTATAAGATGCCGGCAGCACTTGCGGCTAAATCAGAAGAAGAGATTGAAAACGAACTGATGCTGACGCGTCTGGCCCTTCGAAAAGATGGCGAAGAGAACGGCAATGATCTCACGGCCTTTTCCTTCTGGCCCGATGTGGCAACCATCAAAGAAGTTGGCTGGCCACTGGATGTTGGCGACGGTCTTGGCCTCTCCGATGGTCGAATCAAATCCCGTGTCTGTATGGCACAGGGTCGACAAAACACCAACTATGGAATTAACCTCTATGCCTGCCATCCCTTTTTTATTCAGGGGGTTGCATCTATGACCAATGGTGAGAACACTGCTTTTGTTCCCATCCGTGACTGGCTGCTCGGTAAGCATTTCCCCGGCTACACTGGATACCAGAGCGATTCCGAGGTATTTACCCATATCCTCCATTACACCCTGAAACAGCTGAAACTTCCCCTGCAGGCGTACAAGCATATCATCACCCCGCTTCGCAAAGAAGAACTGGCAAGACATCCCCAGGGAGAATTCCTCACTGGCCTGCGCAATGCCTGTCGGCGCCTGATTATTGACGGCCCCAATGCGGTAATTGCTACCCTGCCCGATGAAACCTGTATGCTGGTAATGGATCAGAAAAAATTACGACCGGCAACGGTTGGTGGTCGTCCAGGTGCCTGGGCAATCGCTTCTGAGATGTGTGGTGTGGATGCCATGGTCCCTGACCGTGACCCATCACTTGATTTCCAACCCATGCGTGAACACACAATTATTGTACCACCAGAACGAAAGGAACTGACAATATGGTCTCAACACGATCCGTATCCGTTGGACCAGGCAGCTTAAGCTACACCGACCTGCCCTGGATAATCCAACACCGTGAAGATAGATGTACCCTCTGCGGTCACTGTACCGCAGTCTGCCCGAAAGAGGCTATCTACCTTGCCTATAGACGACAACGAGTACCGAAACTCGATGTCCTGAAAAAGAAACGCGGCAACGAATACCGTACATTTGTCGGTATTCGCCAAAAACAGAATATGGCAAATGCCTGTATCGGCTGTTCCATGTGTTCCATGGTCTGTCCGAACGAGGCCATCATGCCGGTTCCAAATACCAACGAGCACCGTACCCTCTTCTTTAATAATCAGAAGGGTGAGCCAGCAAAACGCGGTGGTCGTCGGAATAAGACCGGTCCCACTCTCCTCGACCGCATGATGTTCAACCGTATTTCCATGCTCACTGATCCCGCCCTTGATGCCGGACGCCATGAGTTTAATGTGACCACCACCCTTGGTCGCACCCTGGATCCGGCTGAATTTCTGAAGCGGACCAAAAAAGGTGGCTGGATTCCCCCCACACGGGAAATTTTCCCCTTTGTTATCGGTTCCATGTCCTTTGGGGCACTGTCGCCGAATATGTGGCTCGGTCTCCTGCAGGGTGTAGCATACTGTAATGAAGTACTGGGTATTCCAGTGGTCATGTGTACCGGTGAGGGCGGTTGCCCTCCATGGGTACTGAAAAGCCCCTATCTGAAATATATTATCCTCCAGATTGCCTCCGGTTATTTTGGCTGGGACGAAATTATTCGGGCGATTCCTGATATGCAGTGTGATCCCGCAGCCATTGAAATCAAATATGGTCAGGGTGCAAAACCGGGTGACGGCGGACTGCTCATGTGGTTCAAGGTTTCCAAACTGATTGCCCGCCTACGCGGTGTCCCCGAAGGTGTTGATCTTCCCTCACCTCCTGTGCACCAGACACTCTACTCCATTGAGGAGTCGGTGATGAAGATGACCCAGACCCTGTCCACTGCGTTTGGACATAAGGTTCCGGTATATCCCAAAATCTCCGCCTCAACCTCTGCCAAATCAGTGCTGAACAATCTGGTGCGTAACCCTTACGCCTCCGGTCTGCTGATTGATGGTATTGATGGCGGTACTGGTGCGGCTTATAATGTTTCCATGGACGCCACCGGTCACCCCATTGCGTCGAATGTGCGCGAGTGTTACCTGGAACTCGTCAAGCAGGGGAAACAGAACGAGATCCCAATCTTTGCAGCGGGTGGTATCGGTAAGAACGGCAATGTCACTCAGAACGGTATGGCTCTTGTTATGCTTGGTGCCTCCGGGGTCCATATCGGGAAATATATTATGCAGTCAGTGGCCGGCTGTCTCGGCAACGAAAGGAATCGCTGCAATGTCTGTAATGTAGGTATCTGTCCCAAAGGTATCACCAGCCAGAATCCAAAACTGTATCGTCGTCTGGATCCTGACCTGGTTGCTGAACGGGTGGGCGATGTCTTCCAGTCCATTCGTACTGAAATGAAGAAGATTATGGCGCCCCTTGGCCGCTCTCAGAGTCTACCGGTTGGTATGTCGGATGCTCTTGGTATCGGTGACAAGGATGTGGCTGATAGATTGAATATTAAATATGTATGTTAAAATAAAAGGTATCGGGTTTCAGGTTTCAGGTGTCAGGTTTTCTTCTGCCCATCGAAAGCTGCAAACTGGAAACTTTCTTATAAGGAGTTATCAGTGAGTACGACTGTTATAAAAGGCCTGGACGAGAGTGGCCGCAGAATCAGTTCCATGGATTTTGAAGCCATGGTTCAGGCAGCTGCTGAAAATAACAATACCCTGCAGATTGAATCCATGGGTCAACATAACCTTGGTATTCGTCTGCAGCGTGAAGATGGCTTATCCATCGAAGTATCAGGCCCCACAGGGCAGCGACTGGGCTGTATGGGGATGCCTGGAACAACGATCACCTGTAATGGTGCCGCCTCCGACGATGTTGGCTATCTCAACATTGGTGCAGAAATCACTGTCCTTGGTGATGCCACAAATGGTGTCTGTAATGCCATGGCCAACGGAAAA
>JAOZKX010000009.1 GCA_029935135.1 Desulfocapsa sp. | reverse complement strand
ATTTACTTTACGGCCGGCTTCAGCGACAATACAGAGTCCCTGTACAGCATGGGTGAGCAGATCCTCAAGACCGGCAACAGCCTCATTTTTTCCACAAACACCAATGGTGGTGCATGCAACGCCCTTGGCGGTTTGTTCACATTGATTACAATACATTCGGTTGTTCTCCTGTATATAGATTAATAATAAAAACTCTTCGTAAGTATGTGGCAGAAAAAGGTGAAAGTCAAATCAAGACCGTTGTTTTTCTCCATCATTACGGAAGAAGATAGCATGGAAAAAGCTGTACAACCTTGACATAGATCAAGTAATCGGACTTTTATTATCTTTTTTATTTTTTTCTGCTTTAATCAGCAACAAAGGACTTGTGTGGTCCTTCAAGGGATTGGACTCATAATCTCCAAACAAGGACAGGGATGTGAAACCGGCATTCTCCAGGATGGAGAGCCACTCTTTTTGAGAAAATGAGGCAAGGTAAAGAGTATGTGCTAAATCTCTCTTTATTCCTTGGCCGGGGGTGGGGCGTACACGATATCTTTCTTCCAGGAGGATGCTTTCTGTATGTGGATCGTAGCTGCGAAGCGTTTCTTTAATCAGCTTTCCCCCGCTGTCGGGCAGAGAAAACATCTGAAACTGAAACTGTTTTTCATTGCCTGATGTTAGCAACTGTTGGTTTGTTGCATATACTTGGAGAAGAAGACTTCCCCCGGGAGAGAGAAGCACATGGATCTGTTGGAGACAGCTGGTAATTGCCACCCTGTCTCGTAACAGGTTTAAGGTGTTATAGGGAAGAATGATATGGTCAAATTGGCAGGAAAAGGCCATCTCCATCATATCCATGCAGAGGAAAAAAGGTGGATTATGCCTCTGCGCATATGCTTTTTGCAGCATGGAAAATGAGAGATCCAGTCCAACAGTGCAGCGGCCGGATTTGGTCAGTGCTCGACTGATGCGACCTTCTCCGCAACCAAGCTCAAGCAGGCGCCTTCCTTTTCCACAATGCTTATGATAAAATGTGATATCATCTACAAAGTTTTCCATTTCAATGGAATAAAATAGCGTATACTCTTCCTCTGAAAGGGGAAGGAATGTTTCGTCAGGTTCTTTATGGTTGTGGAATTCGTCTATCATTGTTTCTTTTTACCCGTCCCTGCTGCTGGTAGCAAGAAGAAGGTTTCTGCATAATTCTGTTCTTTGCTGCTCGGTTTAGTAGAGGGTCATGTCCTTGAAAAAAGAAGTTGTACCGAAACACTATAATCAATTATGACAACACCAGAATTTTCCATATATACAGACGGTTCCTGCAGTCCTAATCCCGGTCCTGGTGGCTGGGCCGCGATTATCCTACCAGATAAAGGCAAAAAAAGAGAACTTTCGGGAAAGGTATCTGCAACGACCAATAACAGAATGGAATTGCAGGCCGCCTTTGAGGGCCTTTGTGCACTCTCTGTTCCTTCTGCTGTGACGCTCTATACAGATTCAAAATATGTGCAGAAGGGTATTACCAGTTGGATTTCTTCCTGGCGTAAAAACAAATGGCTTACCAAGGCCAGGGAACCTGTGAAAAATCAAGATCTTTGGCAATGTCTTGATCGGGAAATACAAAAACACCGGGTCGACTGGGTTTGGGTAAAGGGTCACAATGACAACAAGTATAATGAACTCGCTGATAAACTTGCCGTCGCTGCCCGTGGACGCCCAACACTCCCTCTTACAGACAAAACGGCTGTTCATATCTTTCTAGGTATCACCTGGAGCCATAAAACTCAGCTGGGTTCCTGGGCTGCTGTTCTTCGATATCAAAAGCATTATAAAATTATCGGCGAATGTATTACTGAGTCCACCGCGAATCGCATTCACATACAGGCAGCGAGAAAGTGCCTGGCTAGTCTGAAAAGGCGTCTACCTGTTTGTATCTATACGAGTTCAGGATATTTAAAAGATGGGGCTGGAAATTGGATAAAGGGGTGGGAAAAAAATGGCTGGTATACCCGTGAGGGGAAGGCGATCAGTAATCAGGAAGAATGGAAAGCATTGGCTGAGATATTAAAAGAATATTCGATTTCGTTTTTTGTCATTGATAAAGGAATGCCCCCTTGCCATAATCAAGAGGCGAAAGAAATAGCCAGGGAATATTTAACTCTCGAAAAAGAATAAGGAACCCGACGACAAGGTCTCTATGAAAAAGAAAACTGAAGCAAAGTCTCATTTTAATCTGGCACTGGTTATTGGTGCTATTATTTCCTTTTTGCTTATTGCTCTTGGCACTGCGATCACGCTGTATACCTACCAAAATCAAATGGGTAAGGCTTTTAAGGATACGGAAAAGATTTTTGATGCCAGTTCACGGCAGACAGAAGAGAGGCTCCAGGTCTTAATTGACTCTGTCACAAGCTTTGTCTCCGTTTCGTCGGCCCTTGAGAACCTTGACCTGGGTGGGGAAGAAAATTTTAATCTCCTGCTTGCTTACTTTCAACTCTCCTTTAAAAATATTCCCTGGATGGATTCTTTTTATGTGGGCTATGAGGATGGGTCGTTTTCAATGATCCAGGCGGTAAGGAATAAGGAGTCTGTCCGCGCTGCCTTTTCGGCTACTGAGCAGACAGCATATATTGTGAAAACAATTACGAATGGGAAGGACGGAAAAAAACATGTATGTTTCCAGTTTTATGATACTGATTTGCTCCTTTTAGAGAGTAGAGATACAGAGTTTGACCAGTATGATCCTCGCACACGACCATGGTATGTGGAGGCGATCCAAACAGATGAATCTGTTATCAGCAGTCCGTACCTGTTTTTCACCACAAAAAAAATAGGGATTACCGTTGCCCACTCTCTAAAGAATGGCAAGGGTGTTGTTGGAGCTGATTCTGTATTGGAATCCCTTGCAAACTTATTGCAAGAGCAAAGACTGACTCCCTCAACAGAAATACTGTTAAGCAGTAAGAAAGGCAGTATTCTGTTTTGTTCTTCAGAAAAAGTCATAGAACAGCTGCAGCAAAATCGACATGAAGATGAGAATAAAGAACTTTTTGTGAGGGAAATTGAAAATCAATTAGCAGCAGTTCTTTATACCGAATTTATAGATAAGGGAATTGAAGGCTGCCAGATTATTACTGTTGATGGACGGAAATGGTTTGGTCATGTCAGGAACCTGGACAGAAATAAAAACAGTGATATCTTTATCCTGACCGGTGCCCCTGTGGATGAACTGATGGTGGACGCACGTACAATTCGTCAACGCAACCTGCTTATCATGCTATCTGCGATTTTTATTGCAGTTGCATTTGGAATTTACTTCTCCCGTCGTATTGCCGGCTCTCTCCATAATCTCTCAGTGCAGGCCGAGAGTATTCGTGATTTCAAATTAGGCAATACCTTTGCAGTTCAATCTCGTATCGCTGAGGTTGATGAGCTTGCCAACACCATGACGGTGATGCAGTCAGCCATCAGTCGTTTTGTGGAGATTGCCAGGGCATTATCTGCTGAAAAAGATATGGATCAGGTCCTTGAAATGATTGTCAGTGAGGCACAGTCTATTACCGGGGCAGACGGTGGTGCCATAGGGCTTGTGAGTGATGATGAAAAGAGCTTTTCTTATGTCTTGGTGCGAAACGATAAAAGTGATGTTCATTTTGGGGGCACAAGCGGGGATGTTGTACCATTAGCAGCAATTCTTCTTGATAAGGAAACTGATCAGACAGCATCCCTGGAGCGACTTGTTATTCAGAGTGGGCAGACAAGGGCAATCACAGGTAGTTCTGATGCTGCCTATGAGCTTGGTGCCAACACCTGTGAACTGCATCAAACGGAGGGATACCACTGCTCCTCACTTCTTATGATTCCCCTTTTGAATCGTCAGAAAGAGGTGATCGGGATTCTTCATCTTGTGAACGCCAGAGATAGTGCCAGTGGAGATATTATTGCCTTTCCAGAACATAAAATATCCTATGTGCAGGCACTTTCTTCAAATGCCGCTTTGGCCCTTGATAATAACAGGCTTATCCGCGCCCAAAAGGAACTGTTCGATTCTTTTGTGCGACTGATAGCAGGAGCAATTGATACCAAATCCCCCTATACTGGCGGGCATTGTCAGCGTGTGCCGATTATTGCAGGCCTTCTTGCCGATGCGGCGTCACTCTCAGAGGAGAAAGCCTTAAAAGAATTTTACCTTTCAGAAGATGAAAAATATGAGTTGTTTGTTGCTTCCTGGCTCCATGATTGCGGCAAGGTGACGACACCTGAATATGTGGTCGATAAGGCAACAAAGCTTGAGACCATCTACAACCGGATTCATGAAATACGTACCCGCTTTGAAGTGTTATGGCGGGATGTGGATATAGCATATTATAAGGCACTTGCTGATACGCCAGGAGAAAAAGAAGCACTGCAACAGGAACGAGAGAGGCAACAGCAAAAGCTGCAGAAGGACTTTTCATTTATTGCAGCGACCAATGTTGGAGGTGAATTTATGTCACCGGATAAAGTTGAACGGTTGCAGGAAATCGGCAAGCAACTCTGGCAGCGTAATTTTGATGATCGGATTGGGCTCTCCGGTGATGAGAGTGCACGCAGGGATCTTTCTAAAGCCGAGACATTTCCGGTTACTGAAACCCTTCTCGCAGATAAACAGGACCATATCTTCCAGCGGCTTGACGGAGGGAATCCCTATGGTGATAATCCATGGAAGATTGTTATGCCCGTTCCGGAATTTAACTACAATCAGGGCGAGTTGTACAATCTGTCCATAGCAAAGGGGACCCTGACCGAAGAAGAACGCTATAAGATCAATGACCATATTGTGCAGACCATAGAAATGCTCAATAAACTTCCCTTTCCAAAAGAGATTCGAAGGGTTCCGAACTGGGCCGGTAATCATCATGAAAAACTTGATGGAACAGGGTATCCACGATCCCTGAAGGCAGAGCAACTCTCCATTCCCGAACGTATTATGGCTGTTGCAGATATATTTGAGGCCTTAACAGCAGCAGATAGACCTTACAATGTACCCAAGAGTCTCAGTAAATGTATCCAGATTATGAGTTTTATGCGTAATGATGGTCATATCTGTCCGGATCTTTTTGCACTCCTGCTTAGTTCCGGTATCTATAAAGAGTATGCAAAAAAATATATGAAACCTGAACAGATTGATGAAGTTGATGTGGCCAGTTACTTACAATGACAGATATTAAGTAGTGCAAAAATACATCTTAAGAAATCCGTAATTATTCCGGATTAATTTAGCAGAGTGTTACCTCGTAAAAAAACCACGAGCTCATGCTATGAACATGAAAAGGAAAGAAATGGCGAAAATAAAACAAAAAGAGGAGTCCACTCCCCATTGTTTTAGTCCAAAAACGATTGAGGAAATGAAAAAGAGCATTCTTCATCATGTGGTGAGTTTCCAGGGGCGTGATCCTCAACGGGCAGGCAATAGTGATATTTATAAGGCACTGGCCTATACCCTGCGTGATATTATGACCGAGAAATGGATTAAGACCCAGAAAAATTATTATGAAAAAGAGAAGAAACGGGTCTACTATCTGTCTCTGGAATTCCTGATCGGTCGTTCTCTTAGTAATGCCATGATAAATCTCGGTATCTTCAATGAAGTGAAAACTGCTGTGGAAGAGCTTGGTTTTGATCTGAATGATCTTGCCGAAGAGGAAGAGGATGCAGCCCTTGGTAATGGTGGGCTTGGTCGCCTTGCCGCCTGTTTTATGGATTCCATTGCCACCCTGAAAATTCCTGCCTATGGCTATGGTATACGCTATGAATATGGTCTTTTTTATCAGCAACTTATCGATGGGTATCAAGTGGAGAGTCCGGACAACTGGTTACGTTATGGCACCCCCTGGGAGTATGACCGGAAAATGCCTGTCTTTCCGGTTCATTTTTATGGCCGGGTAAGTGGCTATCAGGATGAGCAGGGAAGGTACCGAGTACAGTGGATTGAAACTGAAGATGTTATGGCGATTCCCTGTGATATTATGATCCCAGGTTTTGAAAACGACAATGTCATTAATATGCGCCTCTGGACAGCTCGCGCGTCCCGTGAGTTGGATTTGAGTTTCTTTAACAGGGGAGATTACATCGGGGCTGTCCAATCAAAAGTCAGCTCTGAAACCATCTCCAAGGTACTTTATCCACCGGATCATAATCTTGCTGGTCAGGAACTGCGTTTGAAACAGCAATATTTCTTTGTTGCCGCAACATTTCAGGACATCATGCGGCGTTACAAGAAGAAGAATGCAAATTTTGATAAGTTCAGTGACCGAGTAGCCATTCAACTGAATGATACCCATCCCTCCATCGCCATTCCAGAACTGATGCGACTCCTCCTCGACATAGAAGGGCTGAACTGGGAAAAGGCCTGGGGGATTTGTGTGCAATCGTTTGCATACACCAACCATACCCTGATGCCTGAGGCCCTTGAAAAATGGACAGTTGAAATGATGGGCAGAGTCCTGCCGCGACATTTAGAGATTATCTATGAAATTAACCAGCGTTTTTTAGATCTGGTCAAGATTCAATATCCCGGAGATGCCAATCGTCTTCAGACAATGTCCATTATTGAAGAGGGGGATGTGAAGAAAATCCGTATGGCCCATCTGGCTATTGTCGGGAGTCATTCTGTAAATGGAGTCGCTGAATTACACACGCAATTACTAAAGGATAATCTGTTTCATCAGTTTCATCAATTTTATCCAGGTAAATTCAATTCAAAAACAAATGGTATTACACCTCGTCGCTGGCTGCGCCTGGCAAACCCAAAACTCTCCTCCCTTATAAGTGGTCGTATCGGTACGGATTGGGTTACTGATCTGGATTCTCTGCGTGGGCTTGAACCGTTTGTTACAGACTCTAGTTTTTGTAAGCAATGGCGAGATGTTAAACTTGCAAACAAACAGCGTCTGGCTAAGCTTATTGAGAAGGAGTGCGGGGTTATCGTAAATCCGCATTCCATGTTTGATGTGCAGGTAAAAAGAATCCATGAGTATAAACGCCAGCTTCTTAACTGCTTGCATGTGATATCCTTGTACCATGAAATGCTGCGCAACCCTGAGCACACCCTTGCCCCCCGAACGGTGATCTTTGCCGGAAAAGCAGCGCCCTCATACTGGAAGGCAAAACTCATCATTAAACTCATTACTTCAATTGCAGATCTGGTAAATAATGATCCACGAATAGGGGAGAAATTACGGGTAGTTTTTCTGCCCAACTACAATGTTTCCCAGGCTGAAGTAATTATGCCAGCTGCCGATCTTTCCGAACAGATATCCACCGCTGGAACAGAAGCATCCGGTACCGGAAATATGAAGTTTTCCCTTAGCGGAGCCCTGACCATTGGCACACTTGATGGTGCAAATATTGAGATTCAGGAAGAAGTGGGTGAAGAAAATATTTTTATCTTTGGCATGACTGCTGAAGAAGTGGAATACGAGCGTCTCAATATCAGTCGTTCACCCGAAAAGATCTGTAAAGAAAATGAACTGGTTGCTGATATTATAAATAGTATTAAAAACGGCTCATTCAGCAGGGGAGATCGGAAGCTTTTTACCCCTCTGGTAGAAAGCTTACTCAGTGAAGATGACCCATACCTGCTTATGCTTGATCTTGAATCCTATCTGGCTTGTCAGAAGAGAGTGAATGCTGTCTTTTTAGATCAGGACAAGTGGACAGAAATGTCCATCCTCAATGTGGCCAGGATGGGGAAATTTTCAACTGATCGCACCATTCGTCAGTATGCGGAGGAGATTTGGGGGGTTCCTGTGGAGGGATAAGATCCAATCAACAATATCTGCATAATAGATAGTGTTGATTGGATCTATTACAATTGAGTGGAGCTACTCGTGTCCTTTTTTTCGTTTTCTGAGAACTGATCCTGCCATACCCACAAGACCGGTACCAAATAACAGCATTGTTGCCGGTTCCGGTACGGGAGCAGCGGTGTGTTCGAGGACATCATTACCGCAACCCATGGTCCAGTGGAGGCTGATATCTCCACCTGTGTACAAGTTTAACAGAGATAAATCCAACATTCCTTCAAGTACATAGGATGTGCTGCTTTCCCAAGTCCGGTGATCCTCTGAGTAGTTTCCTACTCCAAAGGCGAAGTCGTGTGTCCATGTAGCAAGGGTGTCGGTGTATTGAGCCTGCCAGGGGCCGGATTCTGTGAAATAGGGCGTTTCCCATACAGATCCTGCTGCTGTCATATCAATCAGAGTATAGCTTACTGAAGTTCCAGCAATGGAGAAATCAATGGCATATTCATAATCGGCATCATCATCAACATTTAAAGCGAAATCACCAGGCAGCCAGGTAGTGCTTGGTGGATCGGCAAAGTTATATCCTGCCTGAATTCCAAAAAAGAGACTGCTGGAATCAAAAGTAGTACCTATATGTTCGATGTCATAGGCCTGTCCACCCCAACCGGGTCCAACACGCCCATCAATGTCACTTACAAAATCATCTGAAGTATGGGAGCCTGCCCATTCTTCAGTACGATCAAATATACCATCAATGACTACCGTTGCAAAAGCGGATGTTGAAATGAACACTGCCGCAAAACCAAAAAAAACCGCACTGTTTTTAATCTTCATTGTATTCTCCGTTGCTAAAAGTTCAAGATGATCCTGTTGTTTGATGAGACCATTATAGAGAGAAAAAAGAATAAAACAATTGGCATAATGCCTAAATGTATCTAGGCATTATGCCTAGATGAGCAGGAGGGGGAAAAACTAGTTTGATTTGGCAAAAGTCAAAAGACGGGCATCAGAGACATTTTCGTTGGTTATTTTATGGTAAGCAGCCAGCGCTTTTCTTTTCCTACGCTCCTGGTTGGTCACCTTGTATATTGCTGCTCTGGCAAATAAGGCCCAGCTTTCATCTTTGATATTATCATTATCTCGACTCAGCTTGTACAGTGCATCAAAAAAAACGAGAGCCTCTTCATAGTAACGAAGGCGCATCTTGCAGTAGCCCAAAGTCTGCAGATATCCCTGTCCCCTGGGACTTGTTAAGCCACCAACCTTGTCTGCTGCAATCTTATAGGCCTTAAAAGCGGTGGCATAACGGTGCATGCTGATATTTGTCATTCCCACCTTGTACCAGTTGTCCAGAGTAGGATTTTTTTCGGCTGCTGCCTTAAAAAGACTCAAGGCCTTTTTCCAGTGCCAGCAATACAAGAGAATTTCAGCCAGTTCTGTGAGCTCTGCGGCTGTTGCCTGACCATTTTCTATGCGGAGGTTAAGACGGGTGATTTCTTTTCCGAGGTTCAGGTCTTCAGCAGGCTTCCAGCGCCAGGTCTCGGCCCAGAGAATACTGTCTTCAGCTATAAGGGGCCATTGTTGCAGGCCAAAATAATATGGCTGCAGTCCCACAGCTAACACCCATTGCCCATCAGTAGTCACGCGAAAACAGCGAAGAAAGGCAGCCCAGTCAAGCTGCCAGCCCTGTGTGTTTCTGGTAAACAGGAGCGGAAATGATTTTTTCTGCTGCTGAATCGGCAGTAATACGGCATGGTCTCCCTGTACATGTTTGCTGAACGATGAACTGGTCAGGGTTTGCAGGTATTCTTTATACTCATAAGTAAGCATTGCCTCCTGCTGAAAGAGGATTTTGGAGGCGTCCGTATATATGTCCAGGGTTGGATCGGTAACTCCTGTTCCCAGAACTGTAATAAAGTGAGCCAGGGTTTCCTCTGGTGACTGTCCGGCAGGAAATAAAAGTCTTTGCTCATCGGAGAGGTATTGTTTCTCTGATAAGATTCCCGAGAAGATCTCTTTTTGCTGAGATCCTGCGCCGCCACTGTGATAGCTCTCTGTGGCTGATGCGCTGTTTCCGGCATTTAGCTGGCCATTATCTTCTGCCTCGGAGATGAGTTTTCCAGCGAAAAGAATGGTGTCAGAAATGGCAATCTCAGGGGCATGGATATCAAGCCAGGGCTGCATCTGTCTATCCTGAATTATCGTGCAGATTAAATCGGTAAATATCCATTCCAGATCATAGCTGACATGGATCCTGGAAATATTTTCCTGTTTTGCAATCACAAACAGCAGGCCGCGACCATTAAATCTGCTGCCGATCTGCCATTTTTCAAACAGTTGGGAACTGAACTCTTTTACTGAAAGTGGTGCTGTTTGATCTACTGTTACAACAATCATCTCAACTTTGTGGTCTGCTGTAATTTTTCGTAGAGCTGTATCAAGGGAGTTGGCATCATCTTCCATAAGAGACGCATAATCAAAAATAAAGTTATTGCCGACTCTGGCAGGTAACCCATCAGATTCATATGGTACTGGACGAGTGATAACAGGTTGGGCTATAATAGGTTTCTTGTGGCGAGCAATAAACAACACGGCACAAATAGCGAGAACTATACAAATAAGCAGTGTCAGCTTTTTAATGTTCAATATGCCCATAAGAGTTTTTTACTTTGATTGCGCGTTAAAAAGATATATTGAAAAGTGTTAAGGGCAGGGGCGTTTTGAGAAAATGACCCAATGCTCTTTCGAAGTATTTCTTAACAGGTAAGAATAAAGAAGGCGAGAAAATCGTAGAATGAAAGTCATTATAGCTGAAAAACCATCGGTTGCACGCGACATTGCCAAGGTTCTTGATATCAAGTCCAAAAAAAAAGGCTCTATCGAAGGACGAGGTTGTGCTGTTACCTGGGCCTTTGGTCATCTGGTTACCTTGCAGGAGCCTGGTGAATATGATCCGGCCCTGAAACGATGGGCTCTCGATAGCCTGCCATTTGTCCCAGGGGAGTTTAAACTCAAACTCATCAGTAATCGTGGCGTCGCCGAGCAGTTTTCAATCATTAAAAATCTCTGTGAGCAGGCCGAAGAAATCGTCTGTGCCACTGATGCCGGGAGGGAAGGGGAGCTTATTTTTCGATATATCCTGGCTCTTAGTGATTGTGAGGACAAGCCAATTCGCCGTCTCTGGCTCAACTCATTGACAAGCGAAGCCATTCTCTCAGCATTTAAAGATCTCAAAGATGGTCATGACTATGATCCGCTCTATGCCGCTGCCAGGTGCCGCAGTGAATCTGACTGGATAGTCGGTCTCAATGCTACCCGCTTTTACACCGTTCGCCATGGCCGGATTGGCGGAGGTGGTGACCGCGTGCTCTGGACAATTGGCCGTGTGCAAACCCCTGTACTTGCCATGATCGTAGAGCGTGATGACACTATTTTGCAATTTCGCCCGCAGCCATTTTGGGAACTTACTACCAGTTACCGGGATGTGACTTTCAAATATACTGGCAAACGCTTTGCCGATGCCGTAAAAGCAGACGATCTGCTGAAAAAAATCAGTGAACAGGCATTTGAGGTGACATCGGTCAGTGCTAAAAAGAAAAAGGAACAGGCTCTGCAACTCTTTGATCTCACGACTCTGCAACGAGAACTCAACAAACTGCATGGGATTTCAGCAGCAGACACCCTCAGCGCCACCCAGGGTCTTTATGAGGCTAAACTCGTCACATATCCCAGGACTGATTCACGCTATCTCAGTGCAGACATGAAACCCAGGATCCCAAAGATCCTTGAACAGTTGAAAAGCCAGCGCTCTGAACAGATTGTTTCCCTGGATCTAGCCAAACTTCCTTTTAGCAAACGGATTATTAACGATAAAAAAGTAACAGACCATCATGCCATTATTCCCACAGGTATTCATCCTTCCAGATTTGGACCTAATGAACAGCTTGTATATGAGGCAATTACAACTCAATTTATAGCTGCCTTTTATCCTGTGTGTCTGAAAAATATTACCCTGGTGAACGGGATAAGTAATAAGATAACATTCCAGGCCAGGGGGACGCAGATTGTTGAACCGGGTTGGACTGTTCTCTTCCCCAAAAAGAAAAAAGGGGGGATGGAAGGACAGATCCTTCCGGCCTTTGAAAAAGGTGAAAGTGGTCCACACGACCCTTCATTGCGAGAAGGGAAGACCAGCCCGCCAAAACACTTTTCAGAAAGCTCACTGTTGGGGGCAATGGAAGCTGCCGGAAAATTTGTAGATGACGATACTCTACGGGAGGCCTTGAAAGAGCGGGGTATCGGTACCCCTGCAACAAGGGCTGCCATCATCGAAACCCTGCTCCGCCGCAACTACATTCGTCGTGAAAAAAAACAGCTCCGTTGTACAGACATGGGACGCTGCCTGATTGCCCTTATCAGGGACCCATTGTTGAAATCCCCGGAAATGACCGGAGAGTGGGAGGAGAAACTCAAACAGATTGAACGCAGCGAACTGGATCCTGATGACTTTATGAAGGGGATCGAATCTTATATCCGTGAAATGATAAAAAACAGTTCAATCAGGACACTTGACACATCACGATGGGGCCAGTGTCCCCTCTGCGGTAACGAGGTAATTAAGGGGAAAAAGGCATACGGTTGTTCTGACTGGAAAAGGGGGTGCCCGTTTGTATTGGAACCCGATTACAATGGACAAATACTAAGCCCTAAATATATCCAAATGCTCCTGCAGCAGCATATCCTCCCTCATCCAATTCGTCTGGATGGTGAGCTTCGCATGGTGATACTCTCCACACAGGGACTGATGGCTGACCTACGATTGCCCTCTGCTGGTCGACAGAAAAAACTTGAAGAAAAAGAGCGTCAATGAACCATGATTACTTCGTCTCGTTCATCCATTATTACCACACCCCTGGCTGCCAGATAGGTATGGAGATCAAAAGCTTGCTCCTTATCGAGCAGGAGTTGTTTCATCTCCATAAGTTCCTCAACTGAAAAGAGCCCAGTAAAACGCCCACTATCCATTGCAACATAGTGAACAGATAGCGAGGCAGCCGGAACAACAGAGTTAGAGACAACCCGAATATCTGAGCATGTTTTAAAAATATGCACATCAGGTTCGTCAATAAGAGTGAAGGATTCAACGGAAAATGCAGGAGAACCCATTTCCATAGCCAGTTCCGCACTGCGAAATAGTCCAAACCTCCCTATCAATTCATGGGGTTGTCTCCATTGACCTGAGTAGTGGACATCAAAGTGGGCTGGATTAATTTCCTGCTCACTGTATCCAATAAAGCGCTTATCCTATTCGTGGTTTGAGTCAGAAGCATAGCTCATGGTTGAAACAAAAAAGGTTGTAAATGTAAGCATTATTGCTGGAAGAACCCTGTAGAACCAGGCCCTTAGCCACAAGAGGTGCTCGTAATGTCTCGTTTGCATTAGTGGGAATATTTTTACTACCATAGCTGTCTCACAATCCCTGATTACGGGTGATATAGATAAATGACCTGTATCACTATAACCACCATGTGGCAGATTAATAGGTTTGGAGGCAATTAATATTGAGTAATAAAACTTGAAGTGAATATTGGTGTTTATTTTTGTTGTGGCTTTTTTGATTCCTATCTGACTGATTATTGTATCGGTATTTCGAATTTATAATCGGAAATCACTTCATTAATAGTTTGCACTCGATCTCCATTATTGTTTATAAATTCAAACCAGTTATTATAGATTTCTTCTCTTTCATGATAATCATAGCAATGAAATACTATTCCATAAATCTCATCAGGTTCTATGTTATTATATTCTGTTTTAAATATTTCCAGAGCTTCCTCAGTGGTAACATCTCTTAGAATAGTTGTTAATTGCCTGTGCGTAACCAAGGTGACTTCAGAACCATTGTTTTTCTCAACCTTATATGGTTTTAAACTTCTCAGTTCACCATATTGTTCAAACGAACTATACTGTCCACCTCCTGCCAATATTAAATCTTCAGTTGTCTCTTCGTAGCTATAGGGCATATCAATGGGTAAGCCACCTATCATTGCCGTTGTAACATTTGTTGGTGCAGCCAAATTTCTGACAAAATTTAATCCAGCATCAACATTTCCTAAAAAAGGAATCGGATTATCTACAGCATTTTGGTCGTTGGAATAGCCGTTCCAGTCCGGGTGTCCTGTTGGATGATGGTGAAATGCGATTTCGTGTCCCTGTAGTTGCCATTCTTTGACTATATTTATTTTTGCACCATCTAAAAGAATATACTCTGCCCATTGCGGGTTAAAGGCCAAAGTAAGATGAAAACCATAACTGTTAGCTTTTTGAACTAATTTTGTCGCTGTTTCGAATAAATATTCTTGCCAGCCAAGATCGATTGCCATGTATTCTTCTGGAATAGCTATCGGTAAATTATTACCCAATCTTCCTTTATATCCTGCTTCAAAATGTATCATAACAAATGTGTATTTATTACTTCTATTGTTATTGTTTGCATTAATTGGGGCTAAAAGAAGGGGTAGGTTTGGCGTACTTTCTTCCCGTTGTCCTGCAGCAGGATCAGGGGTCAACCAACAAGATGTAATAATAAGCAACAAGGGAATAAATAATATTTTTTTCATCTTATGACCTTTTAAATTAACTTTTCCATTCGTCAGGGGAGGGCGTATGAGTAAAATCCGGTGCGTGATGCTTTGAACGAATTGTTCAAAGGACAGGGGACAATAAACACCGCCCTGTATATTGTGAAAATCAGCTCAGGTCGTTTTATTATCTAGCCATTCCGCATTCCCTATTCTCGCATTTTACTCTGGCGCTTCTTTTTTAAATTTCTTGTCTGGTTTTTTAAGACTTTAAATTGTTCTTCTGTCAGGATCTCTCTGGTGTTTATAAGACCTTTCATTCTGGCCTCCTCAAAGGCATTCTTGGCCTTCAGATAATCATCCAGGTACTTGCTACTTGTCTCTTTTCTGAAGTTTGAATCCAGTGAGGTTTCCAGGATCAGGCGTGTCTTTTCAACACTTGCCCTTAGATCTATCATTGCCAGCTTTTGTTGAATTGAATTCGTTTCAAGATTATCTTTCTGGAGAGTTGTTAGATTCATGGAAGTGCTTAAGGCATCATTATGCCACCACTTCATCTTGGCGATACCTCTTGCCATAGCATCGGGTCTGACACTTTTCTCAGATGCCATTGCCATTCCTGGCCCATACGCTGGCCCTGCAGCCTGGCTAATGGATACACATGTGAAAAAAAACATAAGAGCGACAAGTGCGTTGAGAGTGAAGATATGAGTCTTTTCTTTGTTCATGAGAATTCTCCTGTTAAGTTATTGGTTATTAAAATCAATTCTTCTAGAAGATCGTCACCCTGATCTTCTTCATTTGCTATAAACCATATTGATTCAGAGAGAGGCGCCACCGGCATAAGCATATCGGCCAGGCTCTCAAAAGATGCTTGAGGATGATCATTTTCCAGACTAATGGCTGATTCCTGACCATCTGGATTACTCACAGTATGTTCAGGAATGGGGCCGACCAGAAAAAAAAGCACCAGAGCCACTGATAGTCCAGCCAGACTCATATGAAATTTTCCATATCCTTTTTCAGGTTCTTCCGCCTGTTGCCAGAATCCAGCCTTTATTTTTTGCCATCGTGATTTCTGTAAAACAGGTGGTTTTCCGATAAGCCCCTGCCAATCCTCTATCTCTTTACGGTATTCAGCTACGATATTATCGTTTTCATCAGGGGAGACTGCGTCAGGGTCGATTAAAAAATGAATAAATTCATCTTCTCCTTGCTGTAGTTTATGTTTAATCACTGTTTATCCTCCCATTGTCAGTTCTGCCCTGACCTTTTTAACAGCTCGATAGAGATGCGTTTTAATGGTATTTAAATTCATATCCTTTATTTCTGAAATATCCTGAAGGCTCAAATGTTCGACAAATCGCAATCTAAAAATTTCAGATTGTTGTTGGGGAAAAGTTTGTAGGATTTCATTGAGTCTCCGCCGGGACTGTTTTTCGGCCACCTGTTCAAATGGTCCGTTTGTCGTGGTTGCTGTATTGTCCTGGTTTATCAGGGGAAGCCAATTAAATTTCCACCACGGTTTACGGTAATAATCTGCCACTGTATTTTTACATATTCGGTATATCCAGGTTTTCACATTTGACTCACCCTTAAAAGAATCAATACCCTGATATATTTTCAGTAAGACTTCCTGCATGATATCATCGGCATCCTGCTCAGAACCTGTTTGAGAACGCACAACTCGATAAATCATTTCCTTATGATCTGTTAGTAATATAATGAAATCATTATGGTTCATTATTCTTTACT
>JAOZKX010000183.1:4067-5278 GCA_029935135.1 Desulfocapsa sp. | reverse complement strand
AAACTCCGACGAGTACACCGACGGAAACTCCGACGAGTACACCGACGGAAACTCCGACGAGTACACCGACGGAAACTCCAACGAGCACACCGACGGAAACTCCAACGAGTACGCCGACGGAAAGTCCGACGAGCACACCGACGGAAACTCCAACGAGTACTCCATCAGGGGCTCCTGAGGATGAAGATGCAAGTGACGCTGTCGATGTAGATATCGACACATTGGTTGACAGTACTACGACTGATGAACTCTAAATAATTCACTCTTTTAACTCAAAAGGCCGGTTGCTTTTAAGAAGCAACCGGCCTTTTACTTTCCTGCTGAAGTATACAGTTTTTTCGAGTTAAGTTTGTATTTTTTATAGGCTGTTATTTTTTGCTTCGTCCTCTGCCTGTGCCTGTTTTGCGGGCCTGTCGGTCTTTCCCGGAATGTTGTCCGTCTCTGTGCCCGGTTTTGGGTTTTTTAGGTCGAGATGATGGACGCCGGTCCATACGTGTCGCCGGCACATCGTTGACCGGTTCGAAACCACCAATCACCTTACGGGTAAGTACCTTGTTAAGAAGATATTCAATGTCGGAGAGTTGTTTGAATTCATCCGCACTGACAAGGGATATTGCCTGCCCTTTGGCACCGGCCCGACCCGTACGGCCAATGCGATGTACATAGTCCTCAGGGACATTTGGCAGATCAAAATTGACCACATGTGGAAGTTGGTCAATGTCCAGTCCCCTGGCTGCAATGTCTGTGGCCACAAGAATACGGACCGAGCCGTCTTTAAAGGCTGCCAGAGCCTTAGTGCGGGCATTTTGGCTTTTGTTGCCATGGATTGCCAGGGCCGTGATTCCTTTTTTCTCAAGGTTGCGGGTTAAGCGGTTCGCTCCATGTTTGGTTCTGCTGAACACCAGTACCCGTTTCCATTCATGTTCCTTTATCAGATGAACAAGGAGGCCGGTTTTTCGTTTTTTATCCACTGGACAGATCCAATGGTCGATCGCCTTTACCTCAGTATTGCGTGGGGTAACTGAGATTTCCACAGGATTGCGAACCATTTTCTTGGCCAGGTTGCGAATCTCAATAGAAAAAGTTGCGGAAAACATCAAGGTCTGTCGGTTCTTCGGTAAGACTGCAATAATCTTGCGAATATCATGGATAAATCCCATATCCAGCATGCGGTCTGCCTCATCCAATACCAGCGTTTCCAGCTGTTTGAT
>JAOZKX010000183.1:0-4057 GCA_029935135.1 Desulfocapsa sp. | reverse complement strand
AATAATGTTCTGTTGCATCAAATCAAGAAGCCGGCCGGGTGTTGCCACCAGAATGTCTACTCCTTTGCGAAGCTTCATCATCTGCGGATTAATCTTCACTCCACCGAAGACCACAGCAGAGCTAAGGGGCAGGTGGCTTCCGTAAGTGATAACACTTTCACCGATCTGGGCGGCCAACTCACGGGTGGGGGTAATGATCAAGGTGCGAGCCTGATTCGGTCGGGCTCGTTGGCCTTGAGAGAGTTTTTCGAGAATGGGAAGGGTGAAACCTGCTGTTTTTCCTGTACCGGTTTGGGCTGCGGCCATCACATCTTTTCCCTCAAGCACCGCAGGAATCGCCTGGGCCTGAATGGGAGTGGGGATTGTGTATCCTTTCTCAGATATTGCCTGTAAAATAGGATCGGAAAGACCCAAAGAGGAAAATGTCATATAGTTGTCTTTTGCTGATTTTAAGTTTCTGGCAGAAAATGCCGATGTGGTGCTGTATTGTTGTTCTCACAAAAAGAGAAAGCTGCGATGCATAGTATGCCTGGCAATTTTTAGCAAGCTATTCCTTGGGTGCTGGATACTTTACTGCGTTTAACTTCATCTTCTCTTTTGCGCAGGAGAGAGGGTTGAGGTCGAATTTGTCAGCGATCATGGTGAGATATATCATGACATCACCAATTTCTTCTGCAATATGGTCTCTGCCTGCCTTGTCAACATTGCGACTTTCTCCGTCTGTCATCCACTGGAAAATTTCGGTCAGCTCAGAGGCCTCAACTGTCAGTGCCATGGCAAGATTTTTCGGGGAGTGATATTGCTGCCAGTTCCGTTCCCGGGCAAAGGCGCGTAGTGCAGATTGGAGTTTTTCCATAGGGGGCGCTGTTTCTATTGGTATTTCTTCTCGAATTCTGGTATTTTTTTTGGTTCTGTATACAAACTACCATTGGCAGATCAAATCGCAATGATCTTCTTTTACCTCATAGAGAATTTAATGAAAAAACTTTTTTCCATCTCTCCCACACTCGTGCTGGTTTTTGTTCTTCTGCTCCCTGCTTTTTCTTCAGCCACATCAGGGGAACCTGTAGAATTTGATGAATCCAGGAATAAACTGCTGGGCTATATGCTTGCTAAGCAATTGCCGGTGATGCATTTCAGTGACAAAGAGGTGAATGATAAACTGGTCTTTGCCGCCTTTGATCTTTATATCAAGCAGCTGGACTTCCAGAAGCGTTTTCTTCTGCAAAAAGATGTGGGTTCTTTATCTGCTTTTGCTCCAGCCATCGATACGAACCTGCTGAAAGGGACCATTGTCCTTCCCAGGGCCGGGTATACCATCCTGAACGGGCGTATTGCTGAGGTGGAGGCAATGACAAAAGAACTCCTGGAGAAAGGATTCTTCTACAGTCTGGACGAGAGTTATGAAACCGATCCGGATAAACTGAGATATGCCGTGACTCAGAAGGATCTCCGGGAACGCTGGCGGAAAATACTCAAAGGCCAGATTATTTCCCGTTACCTTGATCTCTTTGAAGAACAAGAAAAGATAAAAGAGGGCAAGGAAAAAAAGGAGAGAAAAGAGGATAAGGAATTATGGCGGGAGGCAGAGGAAAAAGTAGCAAAGCGAAATGTGAATTTCTTCAACCGTATGCATCAGGAAACTCTGCAGGACCATTATGATCGTTATTTTAATGCGGTAACCAGGGCGTTTGATCCACATACAGTCTACATGCCCCCTGCCAACAAGGAAGATTTTGATATTCATATGCGGGGTAGTTTGGAAGGTATTGGTGCTCTGCTGCGCGAAGAAGATGGCTATATCAAGGTGGTAAATATTATTCCCGGTTCGGCATCGGCCAGGCAGGGCAGGCTGGAGGCAGAAGATATTATTCTGGAGGTGGCTCAGGGTAAAGAGGATCCTGTTGAGATTACTGATATGCGTCTCCGGGATGCGGTACGACTTATTCGTGGCCCCAAAGGTTCGGAAGTTCGCTTAACGGTAAAAAAACCGGATGCCTCAAAAGTGGTGATCCCGATCATTCGCGATGTGGTACAGATCGAGGAGACCTTTGTCAAATCCATGCTGCTTGAAGGTATGGACGGAAAAAAAGTGGGGTATGTGTTGATTCCCAGTTTTTATCGTGATTTTGAGAAGAGTCGAAACGGTTCCGATGCCAGGAATTCCACTGATGATACCAGAAAGGAAATTGAGTCCCTTAAAAAAGAAGGGATCAGCAGTTTGATTCTTGATATGCGAAACAACGGTGGCGGCTCGTTGATGGACGCGGTGGATACAGCCGGTCTATTTTTCGAAACGGGTCCGGTGGTTCAGGTGAAAAATAGTTACGGCTCAAAGCGTATACTGGCAGATGATGATAACTCTGTTGTCTGGGCTGGGCCTTTGTTGGTACTTGTAAATCAGTTTTCAGCATCGGCATCTGAGATTGTTGCTGCGGCATTGCAGGATTATGGCAGAGCTGTGATTGTGGGAGGGGCACATACGCATGGAAAGGGTACTGTGCAGACTCTCATTGACTTAAATGACAATATTCCCCTCCTCCATCTGAAAAGATACGATGATTTGGGTGCATTAAAAGTAACCATTCAAAAATTTTATCGAGTGAATGGTGGTTCCACACAGTACAAAGGGGTGGAGCCTGATATCATTCTTCCCAGTCTTTTTCAGCATTTGGAGTCTGGAGAACAGTATCTTGACAATTCCCTGCCCTGGGACCATGTGGATAGTGTTTCATATCCTAGCTATGCGTCGACACCGTTTGATCTTGAGAGTCTGCAGCAGAAATCAAAAAAACGAGTGGCTGATGATGAGGGATTGCAGGTAATAGCAGATGAAGCCGAAAAGGCCTTTGTCCGTTCAAAGCAGACAACCATGTCCCTGCAACTTAGTGAAATGAAGGCACATCGGGAAGAAGCAAAGATTGCCCGTGATAAAATTGGTGCCCATTACCTGAAGTATCGCGAGGAGCAGGGGGCGGCCAATGGAGATGGGGCTGCCCGTGAAGCAGATAAAGAGAAGGATAAAGATAAGTGGAAAGACGAAATTAAGGAAGACCCCTATATCAATGAGTCCCTGCATATCCTCAATGATATGTGAGGCAACCGCCCCTCTTCGGCAGCAATTTTAATTTTTTCTTGATTAACAGACCAAAAAATGATAAATGTCGAACCTTATGAATGGTCATTCATTCAATTTGGTGTCTGGTGGTTCTTTTCTGTTTTCCTGATAATGGAAAACTGGCAGGGGAGGTCACTTGTACCGGCAGGATTGTATTTGCCGGAAGTAGAATGTAAAAGGATGGGTTTTAATGGATCTGGCAGAAGCTTTTCGTAATTATGAAGACAAGATAGTTGCTCAGTGGGTTGACTATACCTTGTCGAGTTACAAGTCCTCCACCTTTTTTAAAAAGGGGCCGGACAAGTTTTCTAATCCCGTGGGGGGAAATACCCGCGAAGCATTAGGGACACTTTTTAAGTTGCTCACCAAAGGTGCTGATCCAGCGGAGTTTGCTGTACCACTTGATCAGATCATGCGCATTCGTTCTATTCAGGAGTTTACTGCCTCTGAGGCCGTTGCCCCTATTCATGCTGTTAAACATATTACCCGGGAAGTTCTGGCTAAGGATTCGGAGCGTAAACAGTTTATTGCTGATCTGTATGATTTTGAATTCGCTGTAGATCTGGCTGTTCTTGCCGCATTTGACCTGTACTCGCAATGCCGTGAGCGTCTGTACAAGGTGAGGATTAAAGAAATTAAAACCGGCAGTCACATTCTTACCGACAGTAAGTGTCCATCGAACTTGCTGAAAAAAGATAAAGGGGATCCTGTCAATTTTCCAATTTAGTGTCTGATCAATTATTCTTACCGCTTTCTTATTAGCGGGAAATGATTCAGTAAAGGCGCTTGTTTCGGCTTATGTAGTGTTTGCCGGGGGGATCGATAAGATAACCAGGTTAATTAACAGGTTTTTGTTTCGGAGCAGGGGATATTTTCGAACGAAAGCCTATACAGTTCAATTTGAAGCGAGGTTAGAAGAAATGAAGTATGCCTTCTCAT
>JAOZKX010000182.1:1151-5280 GCA_029935135.1 Desulfocapsa sp. | reverse complement strand
GCCTGCAGGAGAAATTTTTCACTGTGTCCTCCCCCCTCAAAAACTATCTTATTGGCAGCGAGATACTCTCTTTCTCCCTGGGGAAGGGCTTCCAGTTGACGACTATCCGAGACAGACACCGACACACCGGTCAACAGGAGAAATTTTACTATTGCCCGCCCGGAAACACCCATGCCGACAACGACTGCCTGCTTTCCGGCTTGTATGAGAGTGTCACCAGTCATTAACGCAGCTTTAATGTTGCCAGAGCAAAAAGCCCAAGAATAATGGATACAATCCAGAAACGAACAACCACTTTTGACTCATGCCACCCCTTTTTTTCAAAATGATGGTGAAATGGGGCCATCAGAAAAATTCTTTTTCCATGACTGTACTTAAAATACCCCACCTGAAGAATAACAGACAGGGCCTCCATAACAAAAATGCCACCGACTATCGCAAGCAGAATTTCCTGTTTGATAATAATCGCCACCCCGCCCAATGCACCACCAAGAGCAAGGGATCCCACATCCCCCATAAACATCTGTGCCGGAAAGGCATTAAACCACAAAAAGCCCAGACAGGCCCCGACTATTGCCCCGCAAAACACGGCAAGTTCACCGGCTCCCGGCACATGGGGTATTTGCAGATACTCTGCAAGTACAGCATGCCCTGCCAGGTAGGAGAATATCAGGTACACCGAAGCAGAAATCACAACAGGACCAGCCGCCAGACCATCCAGTCCATCTGTCAGATTCACTGCATTCGAAGAACCAACAATCACCAGGACCGCAAAAATCACATAGAACCAGGAGAGATCCGGTTGAATGTCTTTTAGAAAGGGCACGCTGAGCTGACCATCATATTCAGGGTGAAGGAGGACAAAAAGTCCAACTGCTGAGGCACCGATGATCTGCATAACCAGTTTCCCTCTGGCGCTGAGCCCATCACTTGATTTCTTTTTTATCTTCCGAAAATCATCTATCGCGCCAATCAAACCAAAAAACAGGGTTACCAGTAGGACGAGCCATACCACCTGTATATTCAGACGGGCCCATAAGAGTGTTGAAACAGTCACTGCAAAAAGAATAAGCACGCCGCCCATAGTTGGCACACCCTGTTTGGCAAGATGTGTCTCCGGTCCGTCTTCCCGAACCACCTGTCCAACCTGATACTGTTTCAGCTTTCTGATAAACCAGGGTCCTAGAAATAACATGATAAGAAACGCTGTCACGGCACCGCCAATGGAACGAACAGTGATATAACGGAATACATTCAGAGCACTGATATCAGTATGAAGCGGATAGAGTAGATGGTAGAGCATTATCGTACCGTCCAGTTAATTTGTCTGTTTATTGGCATTTTTTTACTTCCCATTACCACTATTTGCTAATTGTGCCACAATCTCTTCCAGCTGCATTCCCCGTGATCCCTTTACAAGGATATAGGAATCAGCCCCAACACTTTTGGAATCGGTGAGTTCAGCTACCCAGGAGACACACTCCTTTTTATCGCTGCACACCTTTATACAATCTGCCGGTAACCCGTTCTCTGCAGCGCCGACTGCGGTGGAATATGCAAATTCTCCGACCAGTCCAAGATAATCAACGCCGGATTCCGCTGCATAACTGCCAATTTGAGTATGCAAAGTCTCACTTTCACTTCCCAGTTCAAGCATATCCCCCAGGATTGCAATGCGCGATCCTGTTCCCAACTGGGAGAGGGTGGCGATGCCGGCCTTCATTGATTCCGGATTGGCATTGTATGTATCATTAATGATTCGCATTCCAGCAGGACCGTCCAGAATCTGCATTCGGCGATCTGTGGGTAGAAATTTCGACAATCCTTCGCCAATACGATCCATTTCAATCCCTGCAACACAAGCAATAGCTGCAGCAGCCAAGGCATTGTTCACATTATGAAGCCCCGGAACATGGAGTTGCACAGGAACCTGTTCTTTGACTGTATGAAGTACAAAATGTATCTCCTCACCATTTTTTCTGCTTACATTCGATACCCACACATCTGAAGCCGTCGAATGACTGAGTGGATCCATGGCAAAAACTATTTTTTTCTGCCCACATCCATCTGCCAGTGTCAGGACCCTTGGATCATCACCATTCACCACCAGGACACTCTTCTCTCCACACCCCTGAAACAACTCTCCTTTTGCCCGTGCCACACCCGAAATATCACCCAGCCCAAGCAGGTGGGCTCCATGAACATTAAGAATACAGGCAATATCAGGATCCGCAATTTCTGTAAGGCGGGCAATTTCTCCTGATCGATTCATTCCCATCTCCAGAATCACGGCCCTGTGCTTTGGCGTAACCGGCAAAAGCGAGAGAGGAAGCCCTATTAAATTATTAAAATTACCAACAGTTTTCAGCACCCTTCCAGTCGGTGCATCACTGCTATCCGGCCACTGTTCACAAAAGATTGCTGCGCACATCTCTTTCACGGTAGTCTTGCCGCTGCTTCCTGTTATACCAACGACAACAGGTTTTGATGTTTCCAGGAGACGACGCCTGCGATAGGCGGCCAGATCTCCTAGAGCCCGTTCTGTATCTGCAACAAGAATCACCGGAAGTAAAAGTGGTGTGCTTGGTCTTTTTTCGAGAATAAGGCAGCCAGCTCCCGCAGCAACGACCTGCTCAACAAAGTCATGTCCATCAAACCGCTCACCCGTCAGGGCCAGAAAGATATCATTCTTCACTACTTTTCGAGAATCTGTGTTTATCTGCCCAAATGCGGTTTTCACATCTCCACTATCTTCACACTGCCCGCCTGTGGCACGAAGCAATGACTGCAGGCGCCATTCTCCAAGAGCCTCTTCTGCCTGCAGCGTATCATCAAAAAATGTTTTCCCCGCAGTCGTCAACTGATACTGTTCGTGCCCTTTGCCAGCGATAAGAACAATATCCCCGGCCCCCGCAGAAGCAACCGTCTGATGAATGGCCTGCGAACGATCAGCAATGGAAACAAAACCAGTCTCGTCAGCTTTCCGCCGCCGCAACCAGGAGCTGTCCCGCTCGGAACATTTTGTGGTCAGGATCCCCTCTTTGATACCCCCCAGAATAGCAGCAGACGATTCACTGCGCGGATTATCATCACAGAGAACAACAACATCACTGTACTTGCCGGCAACAGCTCCCATCAGTGAGCGCTTGCCGCTATCCCGGTCACCACCACAACCAAACACACAGTACAATATTGTGTGCGCCAGTTGTTGCACAGTTTTCAAGACCTGTTCCAAGGCATCAGGAGTGTGCGCATAATCAACAAAGACCGTCGGTAGACAATCTGCTTCAATCTGATCAGATACGATCCTCTGTAACCTTCCCGGTGCAGCTGCAGCCGTTGCAAAAGCTTTTTCGATATTTAATTGGCCTAAACCAAGAGCCATGGCAATTGCATACACAGTCTGGATATTTTCTGCATTAAACGCCCCGACAAGTGGAGAAGAGATGTCAATCTCTCCTTCCGGGGTCTGCAAATGAAGGCTGGTCCCTTCCAGAGTTGACCTCATAGTAAGAGGAAAGATATCGTTCCCCTCAACACCGCAACTCAGTACGATGTGTTTATGATTCAGGCATATTTTTTTCAACCTGTTACTCCATGCTTCCTTTCCCCTGTCATCACTGCGTTCGTTGATAACTGCCACTCCTCCTTCCAGTAAATGATTGGAAAAAAGCAGGCTTTTAGCCCCAAAATACGCCTCCATCTCCTTATGATAATCCAGATGATCACGGGATAAATTTGTAAAGGCTGCAATATCAAAGCATACGCGCCCAAGACGCTGCTGCACAATTCCATGGGAAGAAACTTCCATAATCACAGTATCCACACCTTCATTTGCCATACAGCGCAAGGTATATTGCAAAAGCATGGGCTCGGGTGTGGTAAAAGATGATGCTGTTTCGACCGTTTGCCCCAGTTTGTTCCGATACCGATAAGAGACTGTGCCGATTATTCCCGCTTGTTTTCCCACAGCATGGAGTATGGATTCCAGAAGATAGGTAACTGTGGTTTTCCCATTTGTCCCGGTTACACCAACCATCGTCATCTGTAATGCAGGATGTGAAAAGATTGCTTCTGCCAGTATTCCATATATTTTACGAGTGTCTGTCACTTCAATAATGCAGACCTC
>JAOZKX010000182.1:224-1141 GCA_029935135.1 Desulfocapsa sp. | reverse complement strand
TGAAAGATCAAGACGCCCCTTCTCAACAATCAGCCCACAGCCTTTATTTTCGATGGCCTGTGCCACAAAATCATGCCCATCACACTGACTTCCCTCAAGGGCAATAAACAGTGAGCCAGGCTGGACTTGTCTTGAATCAGTAGTTATTCTGGTAATAAAACAAGATGAGATCGTTCCAGACACTACACGATATCCATCGATGGATGGCAATAGTGAAGAGAGGGCTATCTCTTTTGAGGACACAGCAAGACCAGGAATATCACATGTCCAGTCACATTTAACCGAAACATTTTTTTTCGCCTTGAAATGTTGTAACATTTCCAATTCCTGTCTGACTTTAGTGAAGATACTCTTTTGGTACCTTACAGAATAGTTTCCCTTTTTTTAAAAGAAATTATTCCGCTAAGGAACTTATACCCCTCAGAGGGGTACTGAACTGAGTATTGGCTACTTTCCGTTTACCAGTGTTCGTTACTGCCTGGATTCTTGCATATGCTGTACCGGCACAACTTCTTTTGGAGCTGGATCTCTATTGAGGATCAGTAAACACTGATCACCCCTTTCCAATAACTTCCCAACTTTCGGCTTCTGGGCAACAATTCGTCCCGACCCTTCCACCTGTACATCCACGCCGATTTTTTCCAGGAGACGCAAGCCCTGCCGCAGGCTCTTTCCTGTCAGATCCGGCATCAAATGAATCTGCTCATCCAGCATTCCGGCAAGGGTTTTGTTTCTCTCCCTTCTCTTTCCATTCTCGGTCTGGAAATTCTCATCTTTCTTTTCTCCTGCCTCAAGAAGATCGGAAAAATTAGCATAAACCTGCTGCAATGCCACCATTGGTGGTAAAATTGTATCAACACCAGCATGGAGATAAGCGGCCGACAAATCATCGCCATGCTGTGGCCCGGATTTCTTTT
>JAOZKX010000182.1:0-214 GCA_029935135.1 Desulfocapsa sp. | reverse complement strand
AGCAGTACCATCTCTGGTGCTTCTGCTGGAATAGCGATCAGAGACATACTGTCTCGAACATGTGCGAATCCTTGGGGGTCTCCCCCACGCGACATGCTGTCACCAGACAAAGAGACAGACTCCAAAACCCCGGGAATCCCCTGGGCTCTTAAGAGTCGCTGTAACTCTTGGGAAACCATAAGAGGAAGAACATTCGCCCCCTCCTGCCCCGCCT
>JAOZKX010000181.1 GCA_029935135.1 Desulfocapsa sp. | reverse complement strand
AATGCAGTGGGCTACGGTCAGCAGACCATCAAGATTTAGGAGAACAACAGCAAATTCCTGTTCCAGCCATGCTACAAATTCAACGAGAACCAGAGAATCCATGCCCAAATCCTGAGCCAGCCTGTCACCATGATTCACCGTCTTCACACCGCTTAGCTCACTAATCTTCACAAGAACCTGCTCTTTGGTTGCCGCCGGAATATGACTGGTATCATCATTTATTTGAATCTGTTTTGGTTCTGCTACCTGTTTGCCCTCCCTTCCCTGCCACCAGTAGTAAGGTACTATCGTATTGTGTTGTGAAACCTCATTATAGAATTCCTCGAGGTAACTGTTTATCTGCAGCTTTTCTTTCTCCCTGGGAAACTTTTCGGGTTCGACAAGCTCAATAACAACCTCTCGCTTAGGCAGAAAGAACAGACCCGCTGCAACCAACGCTCGCAGATACAGGCGTATATTTTTTGTAAGAGAAGGCATGCCATTTGCCCTACTGAAGCTGCTTCCCCAAAGGCCAGTTGTACGAAGTAACACAACACGTGCCTCGGGCACTCGTTTTAATACCAACCCCACCGAGCTGTTTGCCCCGATGGATTCATGTCGACTGCGGTAGAGTCTTCCCGCTGGATATAAGAGGATATTATCACCCTGCTGCAGGCCATCAACAATGCCCTGCACTCCATCCAGTACAGCCTTTCGTCCACCTTTACCGTTTTTACTGAGATCTGGAATAACAATGGTGCGAAGTGTATTCATTAATGGTCGAACAAAACTCCTGTCCACCTGCTCTTCGTCGGCAAGCGGGCGTGGAGCAAACCGACTATATAAACGGGACATCACTATAACCGGGTCTATCAGTGCCGGATGATTTGGCATAAAAACAATGGATTGGTCCCCTTTGGCGAGAACTCTATCTAATCCCTTCACTGTAATTTTATAACGCAGGCTGAGAATAACAATCAGGCAAAGATTCAACATTCTTTTAAACATTATTATTCTCCATAATGGTTAATTTTTCATAGCGATTGACCGTTTTTGTACCCATATAAAAAAGAAAGGCACATAAAATTCCGGTCCCCCCCAGGGAAAGCATATTGTGTGAAGGGAGAAAAATGGCATCAAGGAAAGTAAAGACTTTCCCGGCAATCAACATTGCACTGAATGCACAGAAATTTGCTGCAGCAATAACTTTTCCTTTCTCGTTATTTTTTGGTCGTACCTGAATAAAAGAAGTCAACGGGATAAGAAAAACACCACCACAGACACCAGCACCCATCAAAGTCAGCATGAGCAGTAACCACTGAAAACTCACAGCAATGGAGGCAACAACACCAGCACCTAGTACGCATAATCCCATCCCAAAACAGGCAGGGGCAAGAACAAAGGACCATCGTTTAGAACTTGTTATACGCGCCGCGATCAATGCACCAATACAGACCCCTACCATTAAAGAAACAGCCAGCAGACTTGTCTGGCTCTTTGACATATGAAGCTCCGAAATACCAAGGGTGTTGATCATCATAACGGCAAGAAGACTGAAAAAATAGAAGAAGGAATCGCCTAGTACCGCAAGCAAAAGCAACGGATCGTGACGGAGATTGATACTATCTTTCATGGATACCCAAGGACCGCTCCATGGAAACGGCAGATGACTTCCGCAGCGATCCATCTTTTTTATTCTAAAGGCAGTGACTAAACCAAGGAGGGACACAGACAAGACAACGATGCAAACTAATATCCTGCCAAAAGAAATCTCAGTATCTAACCAATGCTGGTCAAGCGCTATTCCGGCTGTAGCCATGCCAAGAAGAATGGCAACGGTGGTAACCAGTTTCAACAAAGCATTTGCCTTCGTCACATACCAGGGAGGGTAGAGTTCAGGAATAGATCCATTTAGTGCCGGACCAAAGAAAGTGGATTGCATCCCCATCAGAAAGACCATGGCAAGTATCCAGGTCCAATTCATTGTATAGATACCATATGCACCAAGTAACATGGCAAGTACCTCAAGAATCTTTGCTCCGATGATGACCTGCCGTTTACAATATTTGTCAGCCAGCCAGCCTCCATATGCTGAAAAAAGGATAAAAGGTAGGGAAAAGAGGGCTGTGGCCGTTCCCTGCAAACCACTTAAACCGGCAACGACTGCAAGCAAAAGAGCTGCCTGCTTGAAAAAGTTATCATTAAAGACTCCGAGAAAGTATGTGGCTGCCATGGCAAGAAATTTCCCTCTTGCCTCCCTTACTTCCTCCATATCGCCTTTGTTATCTATCATTTGCCCCTCACTGAAGAATAATTAAAACATACTGGAAAACCACATTGTAGTCCCTCTAATACAGATTGCATGCCACTTTTCAGTAAAAATAATATCCCACTGTTATGACGAAACAATAACAAATATCCACTTACCCAGAAACTAGCGATTGACATTCAATGTACACATGCTATACATTGAATGACCATTTCCACCTCCAACCCCTGTGACTAACCATGAACAGCAAGTACCTGACAGACACTGAACGAGAACTCTTTGTACTTTTCTCTAAAGCCATCCACACCAATCCATTCACCAGCGAACGCAGAGAAATAGATTGTAAGATCAGTAAACTTCCAGCAGCCTCTTCGGATAAGACGATCCTCAACAAGGTTACTCGCCTGGCAGCGAAACAAGTGAACAAGCTGCAGCAACCAAATCGAGCAAAAGATACTGCCCTATCAAGTAAAGCAGACAGGGAGCTCATCAGGAATGTATACCTCTTCCACCAATTCCACAGCTGCTCCGGATTACTGGACAAGCACATTCTTGCACAATCCAAAGAAAAGAACAAGCTGCTCCCTCTTCCGGAAGCAGACAGCATCCTTCTAACACTGAATCAACTTGGTTTTTCCAGGGTCGAATCCCTGCACTACTTTGCCCTTTTTTTCCAGATGCGACGCGCCTATTTTTTTATTCAGCGGAACCTTGTTGGCGTAAGCCCTGCAATGAAAAGGCTACGCGCACAGTTGTGGAATAATATATTCACCCATGATATTGACCGATATGCCACGGTCCTCTGGGAACGGATGGAAGATTTTTCCACACTGCTTCTCGGTGATACCGGTACCGGAAAAAGTCTTGCTGCTGCCGCCATAGGCAGGTCGTGTTTTATTCCATTCCACCAGAAGGAAAAATGTTTTCAGGAGAATTTTGCCACCATTTTCATTTCCCGCAACCTTTCTCAATACTCGGAACAACTCATAGAATCCGAACTCTTCGGACATAAAAAGGGCTCTTTTACCGGTGCAATCCAGAGCCACCAGGGAATTTTCACACTCTGCTCGCCACATGGGGCAATATTTTTAGACGAAATTGGAGATGCAACCATCCCCATTCAAATAAAACTTCTCCAGGTCCTACAGGAAAGAATCTTTTCACCAGTGGGCAGCCAGGAGGAGAGACGATTTTCCGGCAGAGTCATTGCTGCAACAAATCGCCCACTGAACGAAATGCGCAAACAGGGGATTTTCAGGAATGATTTCTACTTCAGACTATGCTCCGACAAGATCACAATCCCTTCCTTGCAAAAAAGAATCATGGAAGATCCCCGGGAGCTGGAGCTGCTCGTTGATTTTCTTCTGACCAGGATCACAGGACAGGCAAACGATGAACTCTCTGATGAAATTCTCCAGATAATTCTGAGGGAAAACAGAACTGATTACCCATGGCATGGAAATGTGAGAGAGCTGGAACAATGCATCAGACAGATACTTTTAAACAATCGCTGTTTCGATAAAGACACAAACAAACAAAATATTCCAGCCACAAATCAGAATATTATCAACACCGAAACACTGAATCTGACTGAACTGACCAGCGAATACTGCCACCTGCTCTACAAAAGACATCTTACCTACCAGGCAGTAGCACGAATTACCGGACTTGATCGGCGTACTGTCAAAAGATATCTGGACATGAAAGACCTCAACAAACAATTAGAATAGCAAAGGGATAACTGCTTCCACAAAAGATCTTGCCAAAGTTACCCCACGAACTTTCAGCTCTATCTTATGAAAGAGGCTTGCACGCATTATTCATAATAATTTCACCTTAATTGACAGCCAAACATTCAAACCTTACCCAGCAACTATTTCTCAAATTGCGGTTACAAGATCATACTGATAATCCAAGCCTTTAGCGTGACAGGAATTGGACTGGAAACAAAAACAAAGAATCACACCAAAAAGCCAAATACCACACTGTGTACCACATCCTCTGGCACTAAAAAATCAATCCTTTAATTTCATACAATTCATACTTTTTTCACCTCTTGATAAATGAAACTTTTTTATGTCTTTTACATTTTCCATTTGGTAGATTAGAGATACAGATCAGGGACAATACCGATTACCTACAAACATCAACAAAAGGATAGAGCATGAGCTTCAAGCTGATTTGTACAACTGTCCTGCTAACGCTTGCACTGAGCATCTCTGCATGGGCTGGTGGTGCTGAAGCGATCTTTGTTGAAAAATGTGGCAGTTGCCATGCAAAGGGTGGTGAAACAGCACCCGTCAATCCAGCAGACAAGGCTGGCTTGGTCTGGAAAAAATATTTTAAACGAGGAAGGCATCCCGGAAACCTCTCAGCACATGTTAACGATGCTGAAATGGCAGAGATCATGTCATACCTCCAGGATCATGCTGCCGACAGTGATCATCCTGTGGCTGCTGCTATCCCCAAATAGTAAAAGGAGATAAGTATGTCAGAAGTGGACAACAAGAGAAACACAACATGGGTGAGACAAGTCTGCCTTGTGTCGTGTTTCACATTGCTACTCACAGGTGCCTTGGTACCAAAGCTCTTTGCCAGCGACTTGGATGTGTTTCTGGTTAAATGTGGTAATTGCCACAAGAAGGGTGCCGAAGCAGCGCCTGTTAATCCAGCAGACAAGGCTGGCTTGGTCTGGAAAAAATATTTTAAACGCAATAGACACCCTGTGGACCTCTCATCAACGATAAACGAGGCTGAACAGGAACAGATCTTGGCCTTTTTAGAACACCACGCCGCAGACAGCGAGCACCCTGTCGCTGCAATCATTCCTAAATAACCTGTTAAAAGATATTTATTGACCAACAATCATCCAACACAAATGGATTGAGGAGAAAAAACATGAAAAAAACCATGGTAGGTATAGCCATGATACTGGCGCTAACAGGCACTGCCTTTGCTGGTGATGATACAGTTACAATCCCGGTCGATGATTACAAGGCCATCCTTGAGCGACTGGACAGCCTGCAGCAACGGGTGGACACCCTTGAAGCACAAAAAACTGTTCC
>JAOZKX010000008.1:11990-16213 GCA_029935135.1 Desulfocapsa sp. | reverse complement strand
AGAGCAGGATCACTTTCTGATCATAGTCATACATTTTTTCTCACCACGGTTAAGGGTTAACGCAGAATGGGAGGCTGAGCCTCCCATTCATATTTTACATCATAGTAAAACATACATCAGGATCCGTTACAGCAATCCAGCTTTATCAAGAGCGAACACAGCACCCTTGTAAGACACTACAATTACAGCAACATAACCAAGTAAAAGTACAGCAGTCATGATTTTCTCCTTTTTTCTGTTCAGCAAATATTAACACCGGTGATGAATGGTAAGCCGGTACTCAGTTCAGTACCCCCTTGAGGGGTATAAGTACCTTCACCAAATTCTTTTCACTCAGTTCAGTACCCCCCTGAGGGGTAAAAACACGAGATAATTTATAAGGTACTAATATGCTTCCGGGTCCATTGCTTCCTCGGTAGTCAGTTTCTGGGAATCCATTTTTTTCCACAAGTAAGCGATGTAAGCAAGTAAAAATGGAATGGCCAGAGCAACATAGGTCATGGTCGTCAGAGTAAACTTACTGGACGAGGCATTGTAAATCGTCAGACTTGACTGCAGATCAAATGTTGAGGGATAAAATGCAGTGGAGTTAAAGGCAGGCAGACATAAGACACACAAACCTACCAATACTGTGCCAAGCCCTGCAGGCCAGATTCCTTTCGTGCTGCCTTTAAATGCCCCGATAAATACTCCCCAGATAACCAGGGCCAGCCCACCAAGCAGCATAAGCAGCAGATGAGGAAGGGCAAGCAGGTTAAAGAGGTATTTAAAAGATACCATGGAAACGGTTCCGTTTTCATCAACACCAAAACCCTTCCGCAGAAGGATGGCAACGACCACATACAGCAGGAAAGGAAGGGAGCAAAGAAAATTTGTCCATACCTGTTTCCGCAGACGCCCTTCCATGACAGAGACAGCGCTGAGATCAATATTGTTCAGGAGATACAATGCACCAAGGACCCTGGCATTAAAGACCAGAAAAAGTCCCAGGGAGAGGTTAAAGATGGAAAATGCGGCTTCCAGTCCACGCAGATTCACTCCAGCAAGCGTATATTGCCAGCTTACCTGGTTCATATCATTTAATGAAAAACTCGACCCTGTATAAAAAGTTCCAACGGCAGCACCAATCAGCAAGACACCGACAGTACCATTAATGAAAAGGAACAGTTCATAGGTTTTTGCACCCCAGACATTGGCCGGTTTTGTCCGATACTCATAACTCACCGCCTGGATGATAAAGGTAAAAAGGATCAAAATCCACACCCAGTACGCTCCGCCAAAACTTGTGGAGTAGAAGAGGGGGAAAGAGGCAAAGAGTGCCCCGCCAAAAAGAACCAGAGTGGAAAATGTCAGTTCCCATTTACGCCCCAGAGAATTGACAACAAGTGCACTTTCCGTCTCACTCTTTGCCACCTGCCAGAGCAGTGTCTGCCCACCCTGCACAAAGGTGAGAAAGAGAAACAGGGCACCAACAACAGAGCAGATAACCCACCAGAGTTGCTGCAGAGTTACATAATCTAAATTTGATATCATTTTCAGTGGCCCTCCGGTCCAATGGCAATCTGTTTCAACATGATAGAGATCTCAGCAATAAGCAGTATGGTAAAAACAACTGCGAACATGGCAAAGGTAATCTGCACAGAAGTAGTCGATAGATTTGTTGTCGCTATTTTCACCGGCATCAGCCCCTGAATAGCCCAGGGTTGCCGCCCAACTTCTGCTGTAACCCATCCTGCCTGCTGAGCCAGGAGACCAAACAGCCCCATAAACAGACCCACAGGAAGCAGCCAGCGTTGTTCCGTGATTGAATTTTTAAAGGTATAAAAGAGGAATGCTGCAAAAACTGCAGGAAGGATCGTCCCCATGACAACCATCAGGTGGAAGGCATTAAAGACGATATTAACCGGTGGCACAGCCTCTTCAGGTTTATCAAGGTAGCCATAGCCCATAAATTCCTTATTCACTTCAAAACGCTGCAGGGCATCAGCGGCAACATGTTCAAGATTATTCTTTTTTGCTTCCCTGAAGGCAGCAAGATCTACAAGGGCAAGTTTACCTTTTTCCATCATGGTATTCACCCCCATAACGCCTTCTTCCGTATTCCCGTAAACCAGATCATCAATACCGGGTACAAAGGAACCGGCCTCACGATTGGCCAGAAGTGAAAGCACCTCGGGAATCCTTACTTCCAGCAAAAAAGCATCTTGCACATCGCCAGGCTCCTTGGTGGAATTAACAATACCCATGGCAACGAGTCCGGCACCCCTTTCGCCTTTATACAGACCTTCCATGGCGGCAAGCTTCATCGGCTGTTTCTGAGCCACCTCGTAGGCTGCTTCATCACCGGTGAAACCGACAAAGACCGAAGCGACCAGACCAAAAACAGAGGCAACAATAATGGATTTTTTTGCCATCTCAACATGTTTCTTTTTCAACAGATACCAGCTGGAAACGGTGAGAACAAAGGCTGAAGCCATCACAAAGCCAGAGGAGGAAGTGTGGGTGAATTTGGAAACCGCCACAGGATTAAAAACAACCGCGGCAAAATTTTCCATCTCAAAACGGGCAATTTCCGGATTGAAGACCATCCCCACAGGATTCTGCATCCAGCCGTTGGCAATAAGGATCCAGACTGCCGAGAGATTGGAACCGATGGCAACCATCCAGGTTGAGAAACAGTGAAACCTCTTTGACACTCGGTTCCAGCCAAAAAACATAACAGCAAAGAAACTGGCTTCCATAAAAAAGGCAAAGATCCCTTCAATGGCCAGAGGCGCTCCAAAAATATCACCAACCATCCAGGAGTAGTTCGACCAGTTTGTGCCGAATTCAAATTCCAGAATGATGCCGGTTGCGACCCCAATGGCAAAGTTGATACCAAAAAGGGTCATCCAGAAACGGGTAATCGTTTTCCACTGTTCATCCCCTGTCTTGAGATATATCGTCTCATAAAATGCACAGAGAAATGACAGTCCCAGTGTCAATGGTACAAATATCCAGTGATACATGGCAGTGAACGCAAACTGCGCCCTGGACCAGTTCACCAGACTGAGATCCACATCAATCATCTTTTCCTCCCAAAAAAAATTATAATCGCCCGTCTCCTATGCAACAGGCGCTAGTTAGTGTCTGTCCAGAAATGAGGCATTTTGCTCTAAATCGAGGCGCGAGGAAAATTTTACCGCAGGCATATAGTTAATATTCCAAGGATAAAATTTACACAGCAACGAAGAGTTAGAGCAAAAGGGCCATTTATGGACAGACACTAGTTAACCTGAGCCGGCATTCTGGTTAGCTGCTCCAGAACATAATCGGCCCGTTGTTCATCTGTTTCAAAATTATTGCCTAAAAAATTTGGAAAAAAGAAAAGCTTCAATACAGCAAACATTATAAGAAGCTTAATGAAGATTATTTTCCACAGAGTCTTTCCCACGGTCATCTGTTTAAAACCGTCACGATAAAAACTGTACACTCTAGTTGCTGTATTCGTCATTTCGCCTTTTCTCCACTCTTGTCGTTCTAAGAAATCAACCTTTTTCAACTTATATTATGCACAGGAAAAACAGGAATACAAGAGTCCTTTTCAGCAAGCTGCTCCAAAGTCACTCCACCAAGGGTATCCCGTAATTGAGTCCTGGCCTTTTCCCATACCGAGTGCACACTGCAGTGCTTACTGGCAGAACATATGGTCGGCCGGCCCACACAATCGTTCAGAAAAATCTCTCCAATCATCACCTCCACCACCTCAAGCAGCGAAATATCGGCAGGTTTTTTCCTCAGGCTATAGCCGCCTTTGGGCCCCTGACGAATGTCAATTAAATTAGCCTTTGCTAGATCCTGAGCAATTTTAGCCAGGAAATGAGCAGGGATATCCGCATGTTCTGCAATTTCCTGTTTAGAAATCAGAACCCCCTTTCCCTTATGCGCCAGGTAAACCATACACCTGACTGCATATTCTCCGGCACGCGTCAATCTCATATAAGCCTTTTGTAAATATGATAAATAAGATATTTATTGTCTTATTTATCATGTTTATGGAAACAGTCAAACATTTTTTTCATTTTACTACTTTTCAAAGGGAACATATGATAGTTTTGAGGATATGAACCAGAGAGAAAATCAGGAAATCCTACAACCCTTTATCCTACAGTTGGAGCAATGGGGATGTTTGGTATTACGGGCAGTTAACCGCCCCAACCCTTACCGGGGCGGTTTTTCCATAC
>JAOZKX010000008.1:0-11980 GCA_029935135.1 Desulfocapsa sp. | reverse complement strand
CATACTCTTTCGCTGCGATGAGGCAACAGCCAGGGCGATCAGTGACCTTGGAATTGCCCAGATCCATCTGGACATCAGAGCAAATACCTATCTGCTACGCCTGCCGGAAGTTAACTTTGACACAACACCCGCTGACCACCCGACAATACTCGCCTGGAACGAAGTAACAAAACAGAAAAAACTAGACGAACTACTGGAACTCTGGAGAAACAACGGGGATATTATAGAACGGCGAAAGCGGCGTCTTGGACTCTTTTATAAAGAACTATAAGCAACCTCCCTGGCCCCGGGCATGCCAACTACAAAAGATTTATCCGGCGAAGGGAGGTTACCCCCTTTTGAAACCGGCTATGCCATTGGCAAAGGAATCATGGCACTCCTCATTTTCCCTCCCTCTTTGATACAGGGAGGGGATGAACAGACGCAGTATCATGGGGCTGACACGAGCCTCCGCAATCACAGTCCGACCCTTCTACCTGCCCGGGGTTGTGATCATGCCCACCATCTGTGCAACTCCCTGCCGATGAGCAGCCGCAGCCCCCACCCTTCCCCAGCCAACCCAAAACAATATCTTGCAGAGGGCGAATAGAGAGGAGCAGCAATAACAGCGCAGCTGCGATCATAAGCCACTCAGGCAAGACTTCAGCAGCCTGGCCAACTGACGCCACAGCCGAAATACCAAAAGAGAGATACAGCGCATCCACCGCCAGACCGCAAAGCACACTGATAAATGCAATAGAAGACAGGTACAAAACGGTGGCCCGTTTTCCGAGAATGCCAAGCAACACCGAAAGTGATGTGACATTGGTAGCCGGCCCCACCAGCAGAAAAACCAGGGCCGTTCCAGGGCTTACTCCCTTTAGAATAAAGGCTGCAGCAATGGGAGTTGAGGCCGTGGCACATATGTAGAGAGGGATACCAAAACCCAGCATAAGCAGCATGGAACTGAGGCCGCCGCCCAGGTATTTTGCTATCATCGCATCAGGTACCAGAACAGTGATAAATCCTGCCATCAGGATACCCACAAAAAACCAACCGGCAAGCTCTGTCCAGAGATCAGTTAGCGCGTACCTGATCCCTAGCCACAGTTTTTCGGGGAGGCCGTGGTGGCTCTTATGATCATTCGGGGGACAGTCTATTCCATCACAACAGTTATCAATGGGACAACTCAAATCAGGAACCGCTTGCCTTGTTTTATCGGGGGGATTGAAGAAATTTTCAGCACACCCTGCCGTAAAGGCTGAAATAAAAGCAGATACAGGCCTGGCAATGGTCATAATAGGATCAAGCAGGGCCCAGGTGATTGAAATGGAGTCTACCCCGGATTCCGGAGTGGAAATAAGAAATGCAGTGGTGGCCCCGTTGTTGGCGCCCTGTTTTTTCAGTGAAGCAGCTGCCGGCAATACTCCGCAGGAACAGAGTGGAATGGGGATACCAAGTAAGGCTGCCTTAAAGACTGAGCTGAAACGACCACTACCAAGATGGGCCGCCACATAGGTGGGTGAGAGAAACATCTTCAGCAGGCCACCCACAAGAAGACCAAAGAGCATATAGAGTGACGCCTGCTGGAGTATATCCCAGGCAGAGCAGAAGACACTTGTAATAAAACTCAGCATAATCAAATCTCCTGCCGATAATGATCAAAAGCCAGACGAATAAGCGTACTGATCTGCTTATCCACTAGATGATAGTAGAGAACCGGCCCGGCCCTGCGATTAGCCACCAGCTGCAATTGTCTTAATTGACGCAACTGATGACTGACTGCAGATTCACTGACCCCGACAAACTGGGCCAGATCACAGACACACATCTCCTCACAATCTAAAGCCCAGAGAATCCGCAGACGGTTGGGATCTCCCATGGCCTTAAAGAGTGTTGCCAGCTGTTCGTTCTCTCTGGTCGGCAAGGCATGCTCCCTCGCCGCCTCCACTCTTTCCTGATGGATACAACGACAGTCACACTGTTCACTTTGTCCGGATACCATAATTTTCCTGCCCTTTCATTTAACATATGATCATTTGCTCATATATTATAAATTCAAACCAGACATGTCAACGGTGGAAGGGCAAAAAGAGTCGTCCAGCACATTGCCAATGCCTTGCAAAATTTTCGGATATGGGGATATATAGAAGCCCCCATAACAAACATCAATCTCCGCCCCAGACAATCTCACATGAAAACGAAAATCCTTTTTTTATGTACCGGCAATTCCTGTCGTAGCCAGATAGCTGAAGGCTGGGCACAGCACCTGAAGGACGACACCATTCATGCCTGCTCAGCCGGCATTGAAAAGCATGGCTTGAATCCATTAGCTGTGAAGGTTATGGCTGAGGCTGGAGTGGATATTTCCACACATCGTTCAAAGCTCATTGCAGAGTTGGCAGAGCACGATTTTGACTATGTTATTACCGTATGCGACAATGCCCATGAATCATGTCCGCTCTTTCCCGGCAAGGTAAAAATTACCCATAAAGGATTTGACGATCCCCCCCGACTTGCCGCCAGCTCCGCCTCTGAAGAAGAAGCCCTGGTGCATTACCGAAGGGTGCGGGACGAGATACGAGACTTTGTCACACAACTCTGAGAACCGTCGCCTATAACAAAAAAACAATTGACAAAACGGAAAACGATGTTAACATATCGTTTAATGACGATATGCGAATAAGGAGACATGCCGCGATGAAAGCATTGATTCGAGTTATGAAGGCCCTGTCCGACCCGAACAGAGTCAGGGTACTAAAACTGCTGCAAAAAGAGGAACTCTGCGTCTGTGAGATCCAGAAGGTACTGGAGCTTGCCCAGTCCACTGTATCCAAGCATATGAAACTACTTGAAGATGCCGGGTTAGTGGATAGAAAACGACAAGGTAGCTGGATAATATATAGCCTGGCAGATACCAGTGAAACGGAATATGCCCAAACCATGCTCTCACAGTTACATGGCTGGCTGGAACACGACAAAGAACTTGTGCGGATGCGCAAGGCACTGCCAAAGGCATCCGTGTTGCGCAACTGCCGCCTGAACAATTAAGAGGAAAATTATGGAACCCATTCAACCCTTCCAACCTACAAGCTGCTGCAACAGGCCGGAACCCGACAAAATTCCTGGCGGCGAGAACAAAGAGATCAATAAAGGGAAGAGTATCACGCTCGGTCTGCTCGGGCTTGCCCTCTGGTACCTTATCTATACTCAGCTGAATCCTTTTTCTCACTTTTTTGTCTATTCGCTCCTTGGTATTGAAAGAGGAAGCCACTTGGGTGCATCGGTCCAGTTTTTTATCTATGATGCGCCCAAAGTCATGATGCTCTTGACCCTGGTTGTATTTCTTATCGGTATACTCCGCACCTTTTTCACCCAGGAACGCACTCGAAAATACCTGGCCGGAAAACGGGAAAGTACCGGAAATGTGATGGCTGCCCTACTGGGTATTGTCACCCCATTTTGTTCCTGCTCTGCGGTGCCTCTTTTTCTTGGCTTTGTCCAGGCCAGAGTACCGCTGGGCGTTACTTTTTCTTTTCTTATTGCCGCCCCCATGGTCAATGAAATAGCACTGATACTCCTCTATGGGCTGCTGGGATGGAAGGTAGCAGCCCTCTATCTCGGCACTGGCCTGATGATTGCCATAGTGTCCGGATGGATTATCGGCAGACTCAGACTTGAACACTGGATTGAAGACTGGGTTCAGGAACTGAGAAGCGGAGACGCTGTGGTCATTGAAGAAAAATTGACATGGGCCAACAGGATCACCCGGGGAAAAGAGGCAGTGCGTGATATCGTGGGCAAGGTCTGGCCATTCGTCATTGCAGGTATAGGCATTGGAGCCCTTATCCATGGTTATGTACCAGAAACATTTATGGCTGACATTATGGGTAAAGATGCCTGGTGGTCTGTTCCTGCTGCCGTTGTGGTCGGCATCCCAATGTACTCCAATGCCGCCGGAATCGTGCCGGTGGTAGAAGCATTGCTCAGCAAGGGAGCAGCACTTGGTACTGTGCTGGCATTTATGATGAGCGTCATCGCCCTCTCCCTCCCCGAGATGATCATACTGCGTAAGGTGCTGAAACTTAAACTTATTGCTGTCTTTATTAGTGTTGTTGGCGCAGGGATTCTATTTACCGGATTCCTGTTTAATCTGCTTATCTAAATAAACGCGTGAGCGATGGTGAGGTCAAGGTTATAAGCCAATCGGCATCTCCTACACCCTATGTGTATAGAGGGTGCAGGCAATTACGAGAACAGAGGAAAGATTCTATGGATAGAATGATATGTTACTGCCATAATTACACAGCAGCCGATATTGAACAGGACCTGCTCTATAATGATCACTCCACGATTATGGAGAAAATCATACATGAATCAAAAGCAGGCAACTGCGCCTGCGAAACAAACAATCCCAAGGGACGCTGATGCCTTGCAGATGTTCGCCAGGTGGTGAACACGGCACTAGCCAGATCCGGTACAACAAATCTGCAAGGATTACAGATAGTGGAGAAAAAGGAGTGAACCGGAGTAGAGCTTTACTCCATGTATCAGCCTGCGACCATCAGCTCAAGAAGTTCTGCCCGTTCTGCCAGCCGCTGTCTATATAATGCCTCAGCTTTTTCCAGACTCTCGTCATCAGGCAGCAGCCCCGACTCTTTTCCACAGGTACCGAGAAGTACCTTGACATCCGCCAGCTCTTTTTCTCTATTTGTCTCCAAATGATCCCAATCCTCCAGGGTCACTTTGCAGGTGAGGAGATTTGCCAGGATCAATACCTTGCTGACATGTCCTTTCTCGGCAATCGTACCATAATCATGATGTTCTGCTATCACATCAACAAGCTCGGTGGGAAACATCCAGCGGAACAGCAGTTGGCTTCCCAGCTTATCATGGGAGCAGCCAAAGATTCCCTCTTCAATGTCCTTGTGAACAATTGAGCCTGGATTCCCATACGACTCAACATCTTCAATCTCCTCAAAAAATTCACTTACAATCAAAACCCGCCCAATATCATGTAGCATCCCGGCTAGAAAGAAGAGCGGATTTTCTTCACCCGCCTGCTCACCAACGCACTCCACAGCAATAGCGCATTCCAATGAATGTCTCCAGATCGTTGTCATCACAATCTGCTGATGACTGTCTGACGCTTTAAAAGAACGAAACAAAACCTTCACCAGAATAAGATTCTGAACCTCACTTTTCCCGAGAAGCGTCAGGGCATGCTTTAATGACCCGACCTGTCTGCGCAATCCATAGAATGCGGAGTTGGCGAGTTTCAAAACAGCAACAACCAGAGAGACATCGCCCTGCATTACCTCTTCAAGGTCATCAACGGTGGTGTCGGAATCTGTGACAAGGTCCAGTACCCGCATGGCAACCGCAGGTAAAGGGGCAAATCCTTCGACACAGGCAGCAACCCGTTTATAGAGCAATACCTGTTCAGGACTTTGGCGTTGAAGCATTCTCAGACTCCTCTTTATTTAAAAATAATGATTCTTCATTAAGTACCTGCAGCAACACATCCACAAGAAAGGGATCGAACTGACCACCGGAATGTGTCCGCAACTCATTTTGTACTTCCCTTCTGTTCATCCCATGTTGGTCCGCCACAGGAGCAACCATCGCCACAAACGAATCGATAAGAGTAAATATCCTGGCAGCCATCGGAATCTCGTTCCCTTTCAGGCCATCTGGGTACCCACTGCCATCGTAATGCTCATGATGAGAGTAGAGAATCACCCGCTCGGAGGCAAAAAAATCAAACATAGTTGTCAGCTCACGTAACATAAGGGGCTGGTCAAAAAGCATCTCTTCCTGCTCCTCATTCAGCGCCCCCTCCGTCTCAAGTGAACTGTCATGGATATAACAACGAAACAGATCGTGCAGTTTAATCGCCCGACGAAAGGAATGAACAAGCTTTTCCGGTAGATTCAGCTTCTCGGAAACCTGTATCAACACTTTCCCAAAAAGGTCATTACGCTGCACAAGCATATCATATTCACGGGTCTGTGAATGTACCATCGCTTCAAAAGAGGCGAGGCACATAGCCCGTGATTTTTCAATGGTATTATTCAGCTGACTCTGCTGAGAACCGCCGATAACATCACTGAAATGCTCTTCGTGACTAAAGACCTGATCCCGTGGAGTACAATAATGCACCACCCGATTACGCCCTTCAGCTTTGGCTGTATAAAGGGCATTGTCAACATACTCAACAATCATTCCCGGAGAAACCACTTCGTTACCGACACCGGAGTAAACCCCGATGGAAACCGTTACATAACGGGAATAGCGCTTATTGTTAAAAACGGTGGAAGCCACTTCTTTACGTATTTTTTCAGCAACCACCTCCGCCTGTTCATGATCAACATTGGGCAGAATAACCAGAAACTCCTCACCACCATACCTGCCGAAGATATCCGATGCACGCAACCCACCCTTCACTCTTTCAGAAAACTCCTTTAAGACAAAATCACCAAAAGGATGTCCACAGGAATCATTCACATCTTTAAAGAAATCAAGATCAAGCAAAAAGACGGAAAGCGGGGCATGATACCGCCTGGCAAGAGACACCTCCCTAGCCAATTGTTCCTGCAGATGCTTATGGTTATAGAGACCCGTCAAACCATCACGAATGGCTCGCTGTTCCAGTCGCAAATTCTGCTCCTGGATTTTGCTGGTCGCAAATGCCAGATGGCGCTGACGGCTGTCAAGTTCCAGAAAAACCTTTACCTTAGCCTTTAAAACATTAGCATTAAGAGGCTTTGTGAGAAAATCAGCCCCACCAGCAGCATAGCCCTTTTCCTCCAGAGCAGAAAACTCACTCGCATCAGTCTGAAAAATAACCGGCACAAACCAGGCCTTTTCATTTTTATCAAGGGTCTTGGCCATTGCAAATGGCGTTGAATCTGCAGTGCCGACATCAAAAATGATCAGGGCAAAATCATACTCCAGTATCAGGTCCATAACATGTACTGTGGACGGAGTAATAACTACCTCAATATCCAGTTCCTGCAATATTGCCTGGATCTCCTCGTGACTGCCAGTATCGCCACCGACAAGCAATATAGATTGTTTTTGATTCTCAACCATTTCTGATCTTTCAGCTAACTATTTAAAAACATAAGACCTTTAAGAGCGAAATGCCCCTCACAGGATTAAAGTACAAAATCGCACTCTAACCAACTTTTGAACAATACCCTACTGAATCATACTATAGCAAAAATAAAAATTGAAGAAGGAAAGCAAAAATCGTTTATCCCGCTGTGGAAACCTTGCTCAAGTCAGCTCTTTTGAGTATAAAATAACAAGCTGAAAAAATAACAACACATTCAATTCACATCCACCACATTTTCACGAGGGTATTATGGGTCAACTGAACAGTTCTTTCCAACAGAGCATTGAACAACCTGAAGAATTCTGGGCTGAAGCCGCAAAAGGTATTGACTGGATAAAGACATGGGACAAGGTTCTTGATGCTTCGAATCCTCCATTTTATCGCTGGTATAAAGGGGCCGAACTCAACACCTGCTACAATGCAGTTGATCGACATGTGGAAGCAGGGCGCGGTGACCAGACTGCTATTATATATGACTCTCCAGTAACAGATACCATTCGCAAAATTTCCTACAAAGAACTGCAGACAGATGTCGCCCAATTTGCCGGAGCATTAAAAAGCCAGGGAGTCGAAAAGGGAGATACCGTTATTCTCTATATGCCGATGATCCCGGAAGCAGCCGTAGCGATGCTGGCCTGTGCCAGATTAGGCGCTGTCCACTCTGTTGTTTTTGGTGGTTTTGCAGCAAGCGAACTTGCCATTCGTATTGAGCATGCGAAACCTAAAGTTCTCGTTACGGCATCGGGTGCTGTGGAGGGCAAGAAAACCATTGCCTATAAACCCCTCGTGGACAGAGCCATTGAACAATCTGATCACAAACCGGAAAAATGTATTATTTTCCAGCGTGATGTGGTCGAGGCTGAAATGCAGGAAGGCCAGGATCTGGACTGGGAAAAACTCGCCGGTGCCAGTGAACCCGCCGACTGTGTACCAGTTGCCGCCACGGACCCTCTCTATATTTTATACACCTCCGGAACAACCGGCATGCCCAAAGGTGTGATGCGGGATAATGGCGGCCATGCGGTGGCCCTTCACTGGTCCATGAAAAACATTTATGATATCGATGCCGGTGATGTCTTCTGGTCCGCCTCAGATGTGGGCTGGGTGGTTGGTCATTCCTATATCATCTACGGTCCCTTGCTTAAAGGTGCCACCACCATTATCTACGAAGGAAAACCCATCGGCACCCCGGATGCAGGAGCCTTCTGGCGTGTTATCGCCGAACATAAAGTAAAGGTTCTTTTTACCGCCCCCACAGCTTTCAGGGCCATCAAGAAAATGGATCCTGACGGCACCCTGATCGGCCAATACGACATGTCTTCTTTTGAGGCCCTCTATCTGGCAGGCGAACGCCTGGATCCGGACACCTATCACTGGGCGTCCAACTTACTGCATGTGCCCATCATCGACCACTGGTGGCAGACAGAGACAGGATGGGCAATCGTTGCCAACTGTCGCGGCATTGAAGAACTGGAAGTAAAGGCAGGTTCTCCCACCCGCCCGGTACCCGGGTACGATGTCCGGGTGGTAAACGATGCCGGTGAAGAGCTGGAAGCCGGCAAGGAAGGAAATATTGTTATCAAACTGCCCCTTCCTCCGGGAACTCTGGCAACGCTGTGGCGCAATGAAGATCGCTTTCTCTCTTCCTACATGGCCACATTTCCAGGATATTACGAGACCAGCGACGGCGGCTTTATCGATAAAGACGGCTATGTATTTGTCATGGGCCGTATGGACGATGTGATCAATATCGCCGGCCATCGCCTTTCCACCGGTGCCATGGAAGAAGTCATTGCCACCCATCCCGATGTGGCGGAATGCGCCGTTATCGGCACCGATGATCAGTTGAAGGGACAGTTGCCCCTTGGCCTTTTTGTCCTGAAATCAGGAGTAGATCGCGATGTTGAAGAAATCAAAACTGAACTTGTCAAAATGATCCGCAATGAAATTGGGCCCATTGCCTGTTTGCGTGAGACTTCCGTTGTGGAGCGTCTACCAAAAACGCGATCCGGTAAAATCCTGCGTGGAACCATGCGCTCCATTGCCAACGGCAAAGAGTATAAAATGCCGTCCACCATTGATGACCCTGAAAGCCTGAGTGAAATAACAGGAACTCTGGGCGAAATGGGTTATCCCAAAAAAGGATAAATGGATGCACTATGAAAATCCATGAATATCAAGCCAAAGAGTTGTTCCGCCAGGCTGGAATCCCTGTACCTGCAGGGAAGATCTGTCACAACAAGGATGACATCAGCACCCTGGTAACAGAGATGGGAACACCCCTGGCCGTAAAAGCCCAGGTACTTGCCGGCGGTCGCGGTAAAGGCGGCGGGGTTATCCTTGCCAGAGATAAGGACGAGGCATGCGCCGCTGCTGCAAAGATTCTTGGCATGCAGCTTGTCACCAAACAGACGGGTGAACAGGGGGTAAAGGTACAAAAGATCCTCTTTGAAGAGGGAGTGGATCTTCGCCATGAACTCTACCTCTCCCTTGTCGTTGACCGCGAATGCGCTGATATTGTCATTATCGCCAGTCTCGATGGTGGCATGGATATCGAAACAGTGGCAGCCAACAATCCGGAACGGATTATTAAAGTGCATGTCAATCCCCTCCTAGGTCTGCAAAACTACCAGGTCCGAGAGCTGATTTTCGGCCTTTCCCTGCAGTCTGCTGTGGCCAAATCCTTTGCTGCTCTTATCCGCAAACTTTTCACACTGTTTATTTCTTACGATTGTTCCCTCGTGGAAATTAATCCTTTGGCTATCACCGGAAACGATGAAGTTATCGCCCTTGATGCCAAGATGGACATTGATTCCAACAGCCTCTACAGGCATCCCGATATCAGGGAAATGCACGACACAAGCGAGGAGGACCCCCTCGAGGTTGCCGCTGCAGAACATGGCCTCAACTATATTCGTTTGGATGGCAGCATTGGCAGCATGGTTAATGGCGCTGGACTGGCCATGGCAACCATGGACATAATCAAACAGGCGGGAATTGAACCGGCTAACTTTCTTGATGTGGGTGGTGGAGCAAGTGCAGAAATGGTGGAAAACGGGTTCCGCATCATCCTCAGTGACCCCAATGTGCGTGGAATTTTCATTAATATCTTCGGAGGGATACTCCGCTGTGATATCCTGGCTGAAGGCGTCGTTGCCGCAGCCCGTAAGCTCGATCTCTCCCTACCGGTGGTCATACGAATGGAAGGAACAAATGTAGTTGCTGGCAAGAAAATTCTGGCCGAATCAGGACTGAACCTGACAAGTGCCACGGATCTCAGCCATGCAACCTCCCTCTTAAAAGAAATGGTGCAGTAATGAAACAGCGCCTACTCTCTCTACTCACCCTGACAGGCTTTTTTCTTCTCCTCTGTCTCCCTGCTGCTTCTGCGGCCGATAAACAGGTCATGGCCAGTGGCGGTGCCTCTGCCTCACTGCTGGCGAACAATCTGCCATCTCTTGCCATGGCTGCTGTTATGCAGCCCGACAGTATCAAAATGGATCTGCTGCTGAGTCGCGATATGCAGTTTATCATCTTCAGCTCTCCAGACCTGCAGCTCCATACCAATGTTGCCGAACTGTTCCCCGACAGAGCACGGGAAGACTCCAGTTACCCTGTTATCGATTTCAGCCTTGCTGAAATCAAACAGCTCACCCTGCAGGATCCGACAGAGCATTTTCCCGCTGCGACCTCCCTGCACTTGACCATCCCCTCCCTTGAGGAAGGGCTCACCATGATTCGTGGTCTGGAACAGACTCTGGAGAAAAGCATTGCCATTGCCATTGAGCCAAAACAGACATGGCGCTACCGGCAGGAAGGAATAGATATCAGCCGACTGCTACTCACTGTGCTCAAGCGCTATAACTACACAGGAGTGAATGAAGAAACGACCCTCCTCTCTTACAGTGTGGAAGAATTAAAACATATCGCCCAGAGGCTGATGCCGCAGCTGCAGATGCGGCTTAAGCTCATCCAGCTCATTGATTCCAATGAGGGAGAAGAAAACATGGCCAAAGAGTGGGGTGAGTTTACGGGTTATAATTATGACTGGATGTTTTCAAAATCTGGCCTCCGCTCCATCAGCAGATATGCTGCCGGCATTGGTCTGCACAAATCCATGCTCACCGACAGCAGCGGCACCTTGTTGCTCTCTCATTTTTTTGAGGATACCCATCAGCTAGGCATGGATATATATACATTCTCCGGAGATGACAACAGCCATTCTCTGCTGCCCTTTGTCAATAGCTTTACCGAAGAACTGGAGTTCCTCTACTTTACTGCAGGGGTGGATACTATTATCACAGGATATTGCCGGGACACCCTTTATTTCCTGAAAAACAGAACAGAAAAACTAGTATAACCAGCACTAAAATTGGAACTGGAAAATGGCCCCACGCCCCCACAGCAACTCACCATTGACCCCTTGCAGCTTACCCGACCCGTTTCCAGCACCATAGAGGAACAGTAAACGATGTCCATATTTATCAATAACGAAACCAGAGTACTGGTTCAGGGAATTACCGGAAAAGAAGGTCAGTTTCATACCCGCCAATGTGTGGAATATGGGACCAATATCGTGGCGGGGGTTACACCCGGTAAGGGTGGCCAGCAAATGGACGGGATCCCAGTCTTTAACAGTGTGGCAGAAGCCTGCCGGCAGACAGATGCCAATGCCTCCATGATCTTCGTCCCTCCCCCATTTGCCGCCGAGGCTATCCTGGAAGCGGTGGATGCAGAACTGGAGCTCGCAGTCTGTATCACCGAAGGCATTCCGGTTATGGATATGCTGCGTGTAAAAAATGGCATGGCCGGCAAAAAGAGTCGTCTGATCGGCCCCAATTGTCCGGGTATCATTACTCCCGGTGCCTGTAAAATTGGAAT
>JAOZKX010000495.1 GCA_029935135.1 Desulfocapsa sp. | reverse complement strand
TTTTTCGTCTCCGGTGGCCTTTTGGACGAAAGGGTGAAATATGAAGGGAACTGACGATAAAATTTTCATCACCTTTGCTATGGTGGCAGGGGAGTATGCTTACTGTTGATTCTACTGTTCTGGCCGGAATTGAACTTCAGTGGCTGCTGATCCTGGGAAAGAATTTTTTTCTCTTATGATGATTGCTTTATCGCTGTACTTTGCATGGCAAAAAAAACAAAGAATTGTGCGTTTATAAAAAAGAAAATGAATACCTGCAGGTCTGCCAGAGCGCGTCTTGAAGGTTTTTTGGAAGTTTTTGAGAAGGATGATAATGTTCTCGTCTGTATAAATGCAGACCCGGATGCTCTCGCCTGTGCCCTGGCAATCAAGAAACTCCTGCGTTATCGAGTGAAAAGTGTTGTTATTGCTCATCCAAATGAGATTCGCCGGCTGAACAATGTTGCCATGGTGGAGCGTCTCAAGATTCCCCTGGGACGTCTCCACAATGTATCATTGAAGGATTTTACGAAAAAGGTGCTGGTTGATTCACAGCCGAACCATCTCCCTGTTTTTGAAAAGATTGATTTTGACGCGATCATTGATCATCATCCCTATACGGGTGGTTTAGAGGCCGCATTTGTAGATGTTCGCTCCCAGTATGGAGCCTGTTCCACCATGTTGGTGGAGTATCTGCGTGCTGCCCATCTCAAGCCGTCTGTGGCCCTTGCCACTGCACTCTTTTACGCAATAAAAGTGGATACTCATGACTTCTCAAAACAATCTGTGTTGGCTGACGGGGTCTCATTTCGTTACCTTTTTAATATTGCCAACCGCAATCTTGTTAAAAAATTCGAGCTCACGGACCTCAGGCGTTCAGAGCTTAAATACTTTCACCTCGGGCTGTCGGAACTGAAGTATTCCAAGGGCAGGTTTTACAGTCACCTGGGAAAGGTTCGGAGCCCTGATATTCTTGTCAATATTGCCGACTTTTTGAATCATGTTGATAAAATTGACTGGGTCATGGTTTCCGGTATTCATGGGGAAAAACTTGTGGTGATCTTTCGCTGTGATGGATACCGTAAAAGTGCAGGGAAGCTGGCAAGTAAAATTTTTGGGTCTGTTGGTTCTGCCGGTGGACATAAAGAGGCGGCAAGGGCAGAGGTTCCATTAAAGAATTTGTCGCTTGGTGATAAGGAATTTACCACGCAGACCCTAAAACGGCTGGCAACCAGACATATGAAATAAAATTTCTTGGTTTGTATCTATCAAGGTAGCTTAATGACGGTGAATAATGATTAGACCTTCAACACTTGCAATGATCTTAGCAGGCAGTCGAGTTGATGAACTCAATGTCCTCACCTATTATCGTCCCAAATCAGCAGTACCGTTTGGTGGTTTTGCGCGGGTAATTGATTTCCCACTAAGTAATCTGCTCCACTCCGGTATCGAACAGATTGCTATCCTTTCCCAATATCGCAGCTATTCCCTTATCAACCATATCGGTACAGGTGATGCCTGGGATT
>JAOZKX010000494.1 GCA_029935135.1 Desulfocapsa sp. | reverse complement strand
GAATGAAACAAACTTACACAATATGAGTAGCTGGCTTAACCAAAAACCAAGGGCACTTGTAGAACTCTGGATTTTTGTAAGTGGGATACTGTTTCCCATCTACAGTCAATTTATCCAAAAACAAAATACCGTAAACTGGCAATACTGGTTTTTTCCTCTCCCTTCAATAATAACGGCAGCTATTTTCTTTATGGTAGTACGGGGGGCTAAATGGTTGGGAAACCAAGATATTCAGCATCTTCTGGGCCACAGTGAACTGAGAGAATTATGTGTTGCACTCTTTCTAAGTTTATTTCTTCTTTCATTCACTGTCCGAGAAAAAGAAGACCTATCCTGAAAATCATAATCAAAAGCATTCTGCCAGCAGGGTTCAGACTTCATAATAAGAAAAAGAAAAGGATTACATTTTTTGGTATCGTATCAGAACAATCCCCCGGAATAGCATCCGATTACTTTCTCTCTCTTGAAATTGTTCAGGGTCTATAAGTCCAACTAATCCACGAGCAGTTCGGAAACTCTTGAAGTTTGTAAAATGCTCAAGTCCCGCCATACGCTCAACAATAGGAATTGCCTTATGGGCAAGCCAACTGCTCTTGTTATCAAGAATAAAATCAACGAGTAAAAGTGTACCATTGTCTTTAAGAATACGATACGTTTCTGCGAGGATAGCCTCCTGTACCACACGGTCCTTTTCATGCAGAGCGAGAGTGCTTGTTATAACATCAAAAGTAGCATTCTCAAAGCTTGTCTGTGCAGCATTCTCCTCATACCAATGAATAGGGGTGTGAGATTTTTGGCCAATTTCTAACATGGGTTTACTCAAATCAAGGCCATGCAAATCGGTATAGCCTTGACTGGCAAGATACTTCAGCTGATTTCCGGTACCACAACAGAGATCCAGAAGCTTTTTCCCTTTAAAAGTGAGTAACTCCCTGGCAACGGCCTTTCTAATTGGTTGCAAAAACGGAAAGAGAATTGTGTCATATATCGTGGCAGCACTATCGTATTCTGACTGCATAGAGATGTCTTTTTTTCAGTGTGTCAAACCGCTTCATTACCTGCTTTCACAGACAATAATACTATGGGGGCGGACCTGGAGGGTTTTGCTGACGATCTGTTGTTGTTTTTCAGGTACGATTACATCTCCAGAAATGGATCGAGCCGTATCCACAGCCAGGTTCCAGGTGCGATCCTTCAGTTTCGGCAGTTTCATTGAGAGGTTGTCGTTTGACATATTCAAAATGATATGCAGATCCTCTTCCTCCGGTTCTACTCTGCTTAAGGTACATGCCAAAACACGGGAGGACGGATCCTGCCATTGCGGCCTGTTTAATTTCTGACCATGCCAGGTGATATCCTGCAGGGCAGAAGCATCAGAGGAGGATCCGGTGAGAAACTGACGCTGCATGAGGCAGGGGTGTCGCTTACGCAGTCGGATCATGCCCCTGGTAAAAAGAAACATCTCCCTGTTTTTTTCAAGGAGGTTCCAGTCAAACCAGCTCAGTTCT
>JAOZKX010000493.1 GCA_029935135.1 Desulfocapsa sp. | reverse complement strand
GGGTGCGCTTGCAACCGGCCTCTTTGCCTCAACTGCCGCAAATCCTGATGGGGCAAATGGCTTGTTTTTTGGTAATCCAGGTCAGTTTATGATCCAGGTGATTGGTGCAGGGGCTGCCATTGCCTATTCTGTGGTGTTGACCTTTGTTATTTTAAAAGTAATAGACCTGACCATTGGTCTTCGTGTAGATATTGATGATGAGACTCAGGGGCTTGATGTGACAGCCCATGGAGAAGTTGGCTACAATCTGTAGGCTTATTTCTAAAGAAGAGGGATACAATGAAAAAGATTCAAGCTATTATTAAACCGTTTAAACTCGATGATGTAAAAGATGCTCTTGCAGATATCGGTATCAAAGGCATGACAATTTCTGAAGTAAAGGGCTATGGCCGTCAGAAGGGGCACACTGAAATTTATCGTGGTGCTGAGTATGTTGTAGATTTTATCCCCAAGGTATGTGTTGAGGTGGTAGTACCAGCAGACCAGGTGGACCAGATAGTGGACACTATTCGTGCTGCAGCCAATACCGGGAAGATTGGTGATGGAAAGATTTTTGTGATTCCCATCGAGCGAATTGTTCGCGTTCGTACTGGCGAAGAAAATCTTGATGCTGTGTAATTAATCATTTCTGGCGGTACTGTCTGTATGTCTAAACTGCGTGCACAACGAGAGACCCTTGAGGAGTTATGGAAGCAGGGGCTGAAAGGTCAGGCCCTGCTTGCTGAGCAGAGCCGTCTGGTCGATGAATTTATCGTCGAGCATTTTAATGCTGCGGCAGATAAAAAAGCTGCTGACTCTGTGTCCCTTATTGCTCTTGGTGGATATGGGCGTGGGAAATTGTATCCTTTTTCTGATATAGATCTTCTTATTCTTTTTCGCCCTGAAGCTCAGGAGGAAATGGAGAAAGCTACCAATGCAGTCCTTTATCCGTTATGGGACACCGGTCTTGATGTGGGGCATGGTGTGCGAACGGTTGATGAATGCATGGAACATGCCGGGGAGGAGTTCTTCTTCCAAGTGGCAATGCTTGATGCTCGTTTGCTGGCAGGGTCCGAGCCTTTGTTTCAGGAGTTGCTGGAGCGCTATCGTCAGCAGTTTGTTGAAGGTGCCCGTGGTGAATTTGTCCAGACCATGAAGCGCTATCGTCAGGATCGCCGCAAGCGATTTGGCAGTCATAGTTATCTCCTTGAGCCCAATGTTAAGGAGAGTAAAGGGGGGATGCGGGATGTGCAGGCCATGCTCTGGACTGCCAATGTGGTGTTTGGCCTTTCAGGTCTTGAGTCCATAAGCCAGGCCGGGATTCTTGCCGAAGAAGAAAAGGCAGCCTTTCTGGAATCGTGGAATATGCTGGCAAGGGTACGTAATCGCCTCCATTTTATAAGCGGCAGAAAAAACGATCAGCTCTATTTTGAACAGCAGGAAGAGGTCGCTGCTGCCTTTGGCTACCAGAAAACAGAGGAGGCGCTTGCGGTTGAAAGCTTTAATCGCGATCTCTATCGGCATCTGCA